>JACZST010000073.1 GCA_022574065.1 Acidobacteriota bacterium | reverse complement strand
TCAATGATCCGCCGCTACATCCGCTGGCGGAACGCCAACGCCCACGACACGACACTGCGCGAAATCACAAAACGCGCAAACGTTGCCTGACGCGGCACTAGCATCCGGCGATTCGCGATTCGCGATTCGCGACTTGCGACTTGCGACTTGCGACTCGCGCTCATTCCCCTGCGAACGCCCTGGCGGCCTCGTCTGCGATCAACGCATCATGAAGGACGGTGAGGTCGCCGTCGAGAACCTGCGGCAGCGTATGGACGGTCAGCCCGACACGGTGATCGGTCACCCGGTTTTCCTTGAAGTTGTACGTCCGGATCTTTTCCGAGCGTTCCCCCGAGCCGACCTGGGACCGGCGGACATCGGCCCGCTCGCCGAGCTGTGCCTCGACCTGTTGCTGGAACAACCGCGCCCGCAGCACGCGCAGCGCCTTCGTTTTGTTTTGCAGCTGGGACTTCTCGTCCTGGCACGACACGGTGATACCGGTCGGGATATGCGTGATTCGCACCGCGGAGTCCGTGGTGTTGACCGATTGACCTCCTGGCCCCTTCGACCGGAACGTCTCGATATCGAGATCGTTGTCGTTGATCTCTATCTCGACGGCCTCCGCCTCGGGGAGGACCGCCACCGTCGCTATCGAGGTGTGGATCCGACCCTGGGACTCGGTTTTCGGCACCCGTTGCACGCGATGCGGTCCGGCCTCGTACTTGAACAGCGAGTAGGCGCCCTTGCCCTTGACGGCGAACGTTGCTTCTTTCAGGCCACCGGTATCAGACGGGGACACATCGATCGGTTCGATCGTCCACCGGTTCCGTTCGGCGAACCTCTCGTACATGCGATACAGATCACCTGTCCACAGCGCGGCCTCATCGCCGCCGGTCGCAGAGCGGAGCTCGACGATCACGTCCTTGTCGTCGTTGGGGTCCTTGGGGACGAGGAGCTTCTGCAGGTCGCCTTCCAGCTGGACGAGCTCGATCTGCTTGGCTTCTGCGACCGATCTGAGATAGGCCACCATCTCAGGGTCATCTTCAGTCAAGCGGAGCTCCACAGCCTCAGCAGCCTCGGCCTCAGCCTCCCGGTACTCGGTGAAAGCCATAGCGATCGGCTTCAGCTGAGCGTGGCGCTCTGCAACCTCTCTGAAGCGCGACTGGTCGGCCAGAACCTCAGCCGAGGCCAGCTGATCGACGGTGTCCTCGTATTCGGCGACAACCCTGTCGAGGCGGGCGGCCACCCTGTCATCCATCGCCACCACCATCCTCTTCGTACTGCACCGCGAGGGCACCCGCGGCAACCGCACCCCTGGAATGGATCTCGGCGACGGCTTCGGGGTCGAGGGCGGCGAGCAGGGATGCCACCGCAACCTCGACCTGATGTTCGTCGGGCTCGTTGGTGGTGATCGACTGGATCCACATGCCGGGCTGCGAAGCCCAGACGAGCCAGGGTCGCCCGACGGCGGCCTTGAGCACCTCGTACGAGATCCCGGCGATGACCGGGATGAGCGCGAGCCTGGCGACCACCTGCCAGAAGAATTCGAGCGGAGCAAGGAGAAGGAAGACGAAGAAGGCGACCATGGCCACGATGACGATGAACGACGTGCCACATCGCGGGTGGCGCGGGCTGTAGCGCTGGATCGCCTCGACGTCGAGTGGGTCGCCGTTCTCGTAAGCGTGGATGGTCTTGTGCTCGGCACCGTGGTACTGGAACACCCGCTGGATGTCGTCGCTCCGGCCGATCAGCCAGATGTAGCCGACGATGAGCACAATCCTGATCAACCCGTCGAGGATCACAAAACCGATGTTCGAGTCGTTGACGAACTGTTTGAGAAACCCGGCGCCGAGGACAGGGACGAAAACGAACAGCCCGAGTGCGAACACGACGGCAATCACCATGGTGAGCGCCACCTCACCCCGCCGAACCTTGTGCTCCTCGTCTGCTGCCTTCTCCGCCGACCACGACAGCGCCTTGAACCCGAGGGTGAGCGACTCGGCGAGGACCATGATCCCGCGAACGAACGGTGTTCTGGCAAGACGCGACCGGCTGGTCAGCCCTGGGAGATCATCTCGCTTGGCCTCGATCAAACCGTCCGGGCGGCGAACGGCGACTGCCCACGCATTCGGGGCACGCATCATGACACCTTCGATAACAGCCTGGCCGCCGACGGTGACGCCCGGTGGGCGGCTCAATCAGGCCTCCGGGTCGGAGGTCTCAGTCTCGCGCTGCCCCACATTTGCGCTCGTGGCCTTGGCGTCGGTACCTCCGTACCGTCTGCGGAAACGCTCCACACGTCCGCCGGAGTCAACCAATCGTTGCTTGCCCGTGTAAAAGGGGTGGCACTGGTTGCACATCTCGACATGGAGCTCGGGTACGGTCGAGCGCGTCGTAAACGTGTTGCCACACGAACAGGTGACAGCACTCTCCACGTAGTCGGGATGAATTCCGGTCTTCACGGTGTCTCTCCTAATAATCGTAACGAGTTCTACTGGCCGGACTTGGCGACGCTGAGCAGGAACTCGGCGTTCGACTTGGTCGATTTCAGCCGGTTGATGAGCAACTCGAGGGCGGCGCCAGGCTCGAGCGCCATCAGCACCCGCCGTAGCTTCCACACCTCGGTGAGCTCATCAGGATCAAACAACAGTTCCTCCCGTCTTGTTCCCGAAGCTTCGATGTCGATAGCGGGGTAGATCCGCTTGTCGGCGAGCTTCCGATCCAGACGCAACTCCATGTTGCCGGTGCCCTTGAACTCCTCGAAGATCACCTCGTCCATCCGAGACCCGGTTTCGACCAGTGCCGTCGCCAGGATGGTCAGGCTTCCGCCTTCCTCGATGTTGCGAGCCGCACCAAAGAATCGTTTCGGCGGGTACAGGGCGGTCGAGTCCACACCGCCGGAGAGGATCCGGCCCGACGCCGGTGTCGCCAGGTTGTGGGCACGTGCCAGGCGGGTGATCGAATCCAGAAGGATCATCACGTCCTCACCCTGCTCGACGAGGCGCTTGGCTCGCTCGATGGCGAGCTCGGAGACCTGGGTGTGCTCCTCGGCAGGGCGATCGAAGGTTGAGTAGATGACCTCACCCTTGACCGACCGCTGCATCTCGGTGACTTCCTCCGGACGCTCGTCGACGAGCACCACCATGAGGTGGGTTTCCGGGCTGTTGGTCGCCATCGAGTGAGCGACCTCCTGAAGCACCGTCGTCTTGCCAGCCTTTGGCGGGGAGACGATCAACCCGCGCTGGCCCTTCCCGATGGGGGAGATGAGATCGATGATCCTCGCCATCATGCCTTCGGGCTCTCCATCGATCTCTAGGAGGAGCCGCTGGTCGGGAAACAGGGGCGTCAGCTTGGCGAACTTCGGGCGGTCCATCGCCACCTCGGGATCGACACCGTTGACGGTGATGGCCCGCACCAGCGCCGGGAACTTCTCCTGACCCCGTGCCGGCCGCACCGGCCCGGAGACGAGGTCGCCCTTGCGCATTTTTTGCTTGCGGATGACGTTGACCGACACGTATGCGTCGTCGTCGCCCGGCTTGTAATCGGAGGTCCTCAGGAACCCATACCCCTCGGGCAGGATGTCGAGGATCCCTTCACGGGTTTCGAGCGTGGACTCATCGATCGGCTCACGCTGACCACGGGTTCGCCCGCGGTTGCGACGGCGATTGCCGCCGTCGCCGTCGTTGCGCTGATCCTGCTCGGGCCGGGTCTTCGCCTGGGCCGGCGCGGCGGCTGTGGCCTCGGGAAGCATGGAGTCTTCGAACTTCTCGGCCTCGAGAATGGCGGCGATCAGCTTTGACTTCTGCAGGCCGTCCGCTTCGATTTCAACCTGTGTCGCCATGGCGCGTAGGTCGTCGAGTCCGAGGTCCTGGAGCCTGGTTCTGGTCGTGGTCATAGTTGCTGGTTTCCCCTTTTCAGCAGTTCGGGTCGGAGACCCTGGGGTTACGGGGACGCGGGTTCGATCCCGGTCGCCTGGAATGCCCGTCGAGCAACGCGCTGAGGCGTGCCGGTGGGCGTGGATGTGTTGAGTGTAACGGCTGGTGAATCTAGTTCAAACGAATAAGAATCGTCAGCCGTGAGTCATCACTCGTCAACCAGGCGGCCGAACTGAAGCCCGAAGACTGAAAGCTGAGGACTGAGACTGAGGACTGCTCCCTGCGATGCCGAGAGCTCACAGCTCTAAACGCTCCAGCACCGCATCGAGGCGCGGCGCCACCGGCTCACCGAGCTGTCCGGTCGTTACGGCAGTTTCCGGGTCCTTGAGCCCGTGGCCGGTCAGCGTGCACACGACGGGTCCCGGCGGCAACGCATCGCGGTGCTTCAGGACCCCAGCCACAGCCGCCGCCGATGCGGGCTCACAGAACACGCCTTCTGCGGTGGCGAGGAACCGGTAGGTGTCGAGGATCTCCTCATCGGTGACGACCTCGATTCGTCCTCCCGATGCATCTCGGGCCGCAGTGGCGCCGTCCCACGACGCCGGATTCCCGATCCTGATCGCGGTTGCGATCGTCTCCGGGTCGTCCACAATCGCTCCATGCACGATCGGGGCCGCACCCGCCGCCTGAAATCCCCACATCTGAGGAGCCGCCTCCACCGCGGTGTAGCCCTTCCAGTAGGCGGTGATGTTCCCTGCGTTGCCCACGGGCAAGGCGTGAACGGCCGGGGACTCGCCGAGCACATCCATCACCTCCCATGCCGCCGTCTGCTGGCCGTCAATCCGGTACGGGTTGATGGAATTGACCAGAGCCGCATCATGCGTCGCCGTGAGCTCCAGCACCAGACTGAGGGCATCGTCGAAGGATCCATCGATGGGCACGATGGTCGCCCCGTGGACGATCGCTTGGGCGAGTTTGCCACCTGCAACCATTCCGGCAGGGAGGATCACGATCGCTGCGATCCCGGCGCGGGCTGCGTAGGCGGCAGCCGATGCCGACGTGTTTCCGGTCGAGGCGCACGCCACCGCCGTGGCGCCGTCTTCGAGCGCTTTCGACACCGCCAACGTCATCCCCCGGTCCTTGAATGAGCCGGTGGGGTTGGATCCTTCGAGCTTCAGGTACACGTCGCGGCCAACCAGCTCGGAGAGGGCGGGAGCCTCCAGCAACGGAGTACCGCCCTCGAGCAGAGTCACGATCGGGGTGTCGGGCCCGACCGGAAGCCGCTCCCGATACTCAGCGATGACTCCAGACCAGCGATTGAGGTCCATACCGGCCACGATAGGGAGGCAAACGCCCCCATCCGTAGACTCAACTCCCCCGAGTCGCGCGACGATAACGCGGCGATTCCCTCATGACAGAAACCAGGGCCGTTCTCGAAGCAACCACCCAGCCGACCAAGCGGCGACTCAACCGGATGGCGGTTGCCGTCACCGTTGCCATGCTGCCCGCCTGGTCGCTCTCGTTCGCCGAGAGCCCACGGGGCTTCGGGCTGACGATGATCACCGTGGTGGCGGTGCTACTCGCGCTGGCAACGGCAATCGACGGGGCGACCCTTGCGAGACTGCGCACCCGGCCCGCCACGGTGATCCTGTATGCGGTGCTTGCGGTGGGGGCGATCATCGCATTCGTCTTCAATCCATCCGGCGCAGGGGCGATCCTGGCATTCTCGATCGTCGCTCCGATCGGGGTCGTGGTGTCCGTGGCGCGGTACTCGATATCGGAGCTCCGCAGCTATGTCGCCCTACCGCTGTTGGCCACGACCGCGATCCAGGCGTTTCTCGTCGCCGCCCAGACCGCGACGGAAAGCGCCGTCGGCTACAACCTGCTGTATCCGGGGACCACCCTGCTGGTTACCAACGACACCATCGTCCGCCCACAGGGGATGTTCGACCACGTGTACGAGCCTGCCGCTGTTGCCCTGATCACCATCGGCATCGGGCTCGCCCTGCTGCCGGAGAGCGGCCGGCTCAGAATGGTCTTTCTTGCTGGGGTGGGTGCGGCGGCGACAACGATCGCGCTGACCCACTCCCGGTCGGCGCTGCTCGGCCTGCTGCTGGTGTTGCTGATAGCTGCGATCGCCGCTTTCCGTGGCGACCGCGGGCTTCGTATCGGCTTCGTTGTGGTGGCGGCTGCGTTCGTCATCCCCGCGCTGCTCACCGCTTCCGCGTGGCAGGTCCGATTCGACGAATCGGCGAACTCTGACCTCGACGACGCCTCGCTGGGCAGAATCACCCTGGCCAGGCAAGCAATCACAATGGCCGGTGATCACCCCGTTGTCGGAGTCGGGCCAAATCGGTACATGGCAGTCCTGGAAGCGAGGTACACCGTTGACGAGACCTACCCGTTCGTGGTGCACAACGAGTCGCTGATGCTGGCTGCCGAGTTGGGTATCCCAGCGGCCGTTGCGGTGACGCTGCTGCTCGTATGGGCCGGTGTCCAGGCGGCCAAAGCGGGGTATCGACCGCTCCTGCTGTATGCGGCTCCGCTGGCGTTCTTCGTATTCGATGTCCTGCTGTACAACAAGCCGGTCGGGCTGCTGCTGTTTGCGGTATGGGCCGGGGTGATGGCGGCCGCGTCGGATACGAGTCGCAAGTCGCAAGTCGCTAGTTCACAAGTCACAAGTCGCAAGTCACAAGTCGCAAGTCCAGCTCGACGAAAGCCAAATAGCTGAGGGGATTTCCTGCTGCGCTCCCCTGCTCCGCGACTGTGTTACATCCTCTCGGGCGCCTCGATGCCGAGCGTATGCAACAGAACCCCAAGCACACGGAGCGCCAGGTCGACGAGAGCCAGCCATGACGCCTGCCGGGCTGCGTCCTTCTCGCTCAGGATGTGGCACGCTTCGTAGAAGCGGTTGAAATCGGTGGCCACCTCATAGGCGTACTCGGCCAACACGTTCGGAGCGCGTACATCTACCGCCCGGTCGATGGCTTCCGGGAGGCGGAGTAGCCGCAACATGAGGTCGCGCTCAGCGGAGACCGTCGGCGGCACGATCGGTCCGGGTTCGAGCCCGAGCTCGGCGGTACGGCGCAGTATCGACTGCATCCGGACCGACCCATACTGGAGGTACGGCCCGGTCTTGCCTTCGAACGAGGTGAACCGGTCGATATCGAACAGGTAATTCGAAGTCCGGTGGTTGGACAGGTCACCGAACTTCAGAGCACCCAGCCCGACCATCGTCGCGATCTCGTCGCGCTCGGCGGCCGGATACTCCCTGGCGATCTCCGCTTCATCCAGACGCCGGCCTGCAGCGTCTGTGACGATCTCGATCAGGTCGGCGAGACGCAGTATGCCGCCCTCCCTGGTCTTGAACGGCTTCCCATCCGGTCCATTCACCGTCCCGAATGCGATGTGTTCCAGGCCCATGTCGTCGGCCACCACCGATGCGCGGCGTGCGGCGCGGAATACCTGATCGAAATGCAGCCCTTGGCGGGCATCCACCACGTAGAGCACCAGGTCGTAACCGTCCTCCGCCCGCTGCTCGAGCGTGGCGAGATCGGTCGTCGAGTACAGATACGACCCATCCGACCGGGTCAGCAAGAGGGGTGGCATCTCCTTCTTATCCGAAGGGTCGGCCACCTCGACGATGACCGCTCCGTCGGACTCGATGGCGATGTTCTCGTTGGTGAGCCGATCGACGAGTGGGGCCAGACGGTCGTGGACCGTGCTCTCGCCGCGCCACAGGTCGAATTCGATCCCGAGGTCCTCAAAATCCCGCCGCTGTTCTTCCACGGACACGTCGTGAAAGTGCTGCCACAGCGCCAGGTACCCGGGACGGCCGTTTTGCAGGTCAAAAGTGGCCTGGCGAGATCGCTCCGCCTCGTTCGGATCGGCCTTGGTCCGCTCCACGGCCACCGGGTACATCTCAGAGAGACCATCGAGGGTGACCGGCGACTCGGTCGGGTACGGGCCGGTGTAGTCCGGGTCGAAGTAGGGCAATTCGGGATGCCTGCTCTCCAACTCGATGATCAGCTGACCGACCGGCATCCCCCAATCGCCCAGATGGATGTCTCCGTCGACATGGTGACCCACCAGGCGCAACAGCCGCTTCAGGCTCTCACCGATGATGGAAGCCCGCAGATGCCCGACGTGCATCGACTTGGACATGTTGGGGCCGCCGTAGTCGACGAGCACCTTCAACGATGGATCGGCAGGCCGAATACCGAGCTGCTCGTCATCGTCCATGGATTGGATGTGGTCGGCGAGGACCGGGTCGGTCACGGTGATGTTGATGAACCCGGGCCCGGCGACGTCGAGGGAAGCGAACAACGAGTCGTCGTCGATCGCACCGATCACCTCGGCGGCGAGTTCTCTCGGATCCCGCCCCGACCGCTGCGCTGCTCCCAGAGCACCGTTGCATTGGTAATGCGCCAGCTCGGGACGTTGTGAGGGCACGACCATCCCCCAGTCGCTCTCGAACCCGATGCGGACAAAGGCATCGCCGAAGCGTTGCGACAGATCTGAGATGATCGACATGAACCTCGTCCTTGCGCCCACGGAAGTCTCGAATACCAAAGGTTACAATCCGCGCCGAACGCCCCAGTAGCTCAGGGGATAGAGCGCCGGCCTCCGGAGCCGGGCGCGCAGGTTCGATTCCTGCCTGGGGCGCGAGAGCAGCGGGCCTTCGGCCCGCTGCGTATTACGTATCACGTATCGCGATCGCGAAAAGCGA
>JACZST010000072.1 GCA_022574065.1 Acidobacteriota bacterium | reverse complement strand
GCCTGCAGTCGTGACGATCACCAACCCCGACCGGGTTCTCTTCCCCGAAGACGGGCTCACCAAGGCCGATGTGGGCGACTACTACGACGCGGTATCCGATCGGATGCTTCCTTACCTCTCGGGGCGTCCGCTCACGGTGGAGCGGTTCCCCAAGGGGATAGGGGCCAAGGGGTTCATGCAGAAGAACCGGCCGAGTCACGCTCCGTTCTTCGTTGGAGCGATCGAGCTCGACAAGAGGGACGGCGTCACCGTCTATCCGGTGGTGGGCGACCGCGACGGGCTCGGTTTCTTCGCCAACCTGTCAGCGATCACCTTTCATGTGCCGACGGTGACGGTCCTCGACGATTGGCATCCGGATTGGGTGATCTGGGATCTCGACCCGCCCGAGGGCGGCGATGACGTGGTCACGGCCGCGGCGGCAATCATGCGTTCGTTCCTCGACGGCCTCGGTATCGAGACGCAGCTCATGGCGACGGGGTCCAAGGGGTTCCACCTACGGGCGTCGATCGAGCGCACCCTCGATTCGGCGCGGGTCGATCGGCTCGCTCGCGGCACTGCGGTCCTGGCGGTCGAGGCTCACCCCGATCAGCTCACCACTGCTTTCAAGAAGGCCGATCGGGGAGGAAGAGTTTTCGTTGACTGGATGCGAAACATGCCACGCGCCACTTCGGTCGCCCCCTACTCGCTTCGGCCAAGGGAGCATGCACCCGTGGCCGTGCCGCTGGCGTGGGATGAGCTGCGCTCTCTGGGCCCCACCGGGGTAACCCTCCGGTCCATCGACGACCGCCTGTCGAGTCCCGACCCATGGAGAGATGCTCCGCGGCTCGACCTGCGCCCTATCGCCGAGCGCATCGAGACCGCCCTCGACGACGCCGGGATCACCCTCGAACCATTCAACCGCTTCAGGAGCTGAGGGATCGTGCTGTTTGCCCAGATCGTCGACGTCTCCGATCGGGTCCGGTCGACACGATCACGATCGAAGAAGATCGAAACGCTGGCCGAGCTGCTGCGGATCCTTGCCGATACCGATGCGCCTATCGCCGTGTCCTACCTCTCCGGTTCGCCGCTTCAGGACCGGCTCGGCGCCGGATACGCCACCGTGTACGGCATCGAAGTCGATGCGGCGAATGCCGCCGAGCTGACGCTCAGCGACGTGGATGCAACGCTGTCTTTGCTTGCTCGGACCGCGGGGCCCGGGTCTAAGCAAGCAAAGACAGACCTGTTGTCCTCCCTGTTCGGTCGGGCCACCGAGTCCGAGCAGGAGTTCCTACGAGGTCTCATCCTGCGGAACCTCCGCCAGGGGGCCCTCGAGGGTGTCATGGCCGACGCCGTGGCCCAGGCGGCCGGCGCCGACGCCGACACCGTGCGGCGGGCGGCCATGCTTTCCGGCAGCCTGACCACGGTTGCAACCGACGCCCTAGTCAATGGGCCGGGGGCGCTGGACGCCTATCGACTCACTGTGCTGACGCCGCTCCAGCCGATGCTCGCCAAAACGGCCGAGTCTCCGGCAGCGGCCATCGCCTCTCTGGGTACGGCTGAAGTGGAGTGGAAGCTCGACGGCCTGCGCATCCAGGTTCATCGCGATGGCGACACCGTCCGGGTGTTCACCAGGAACCTGAATGACATCACGGAACGGGTACCAGAAATCGTCGCCGAGGCGCGATCACTGTCCCTGGATTCGGTGATTCTCGACGGCGAAGCTTTGATCGTCGGCGGTGACGGCTCTCCCGAGTCGTTCCAGGACTCGATGAGCCGCTTCGGCACCGATGACGGCTCGCGTGAGCTCACACCGTTCTACTTCGACATTCTCCATCTCAATGGAACCGATCTCATCGACCATTCCACGCTGGAGCGACGGGCGGCTCTGGAGTCCGTCGTGCCCGCCGGCCAGATCGTTATCGCCATCGTGACCGCTGACGCCGACGAAGCCGCCGCCTTCTACGACGAGGCGGTCGGCGCCTTCCACGAAGGAGTGGTCGTGAAACAAGTGGACGCGAAGTACGAAGCGGGCAGACGTGGCGGAGGGTGGCTCAAGGTGAAGCCGGCGCACACCCTGGACCTCGTGATCTTGGCCGCCGAGTGGGGCTCGGGCCGGCGCAAGGGATGGCTCTCCAATCTCCACCTGGGTGCCAGGGACCCGGATGGCGGCTACGTCATGCTGGGCAAGACGTTCAAAGGCCTGACCGACGAGATGTTGGCCTGGCAGACGAAGAGATTCCTCGAGATCGAGGACCACAGGGATGGGCATGTGGTCCACCTGGAGCCGCAGATCGTCTACGAGATCGCGTTTGATGGCGTGCAACGCTCCCCCCGCTATCCGGGTGGTGTCGCGCTTCGATTCGCCAGGGTGAAGCGCTACCGGGAGGACAAGGACCCGGACGATGCCGACACGCTCGACACCGTGCGAGCGATCCTGGAGAGACGTAGCTGAGCTGCCTGCCCTGAGGGGGGAGGCAGCTACCGGCGGAGCTGGCGGGACGGAGGTGCCTTTGCCTCCCCCTGAGGGTGATCTGTCGCGTTTTGTGTCCGACGGTTTGTGGTTGTGTTGTACGCGCCAACGGCGCATCCTTCTGGTGTTACGCGGAAAGGAGGCGCCGTTGTGCGTGTTGATCAGCTGATCGGTTCTCATCGTATGCGTTTGATGGCTGTTGTCGAGTCGGCTCCGTCGATTCGAGCGGGGTGTAACCAGGCAGATATTCACCCGTCGACGTATTACGACTGGAGGGCCAAGCTTGCTTGGGGAGGTATTGACGGGTTGACGCCACGGTCGGGTCGTAGCCGTATCAAGACTCCGGGGAGGCTCCGGTTGGAGTCTGAGGTGGTGGCGTTGGCGTTAGCCAACCCGCCGTGGGGGCCGAAACGTTTGTACTGGGAGCTGACCAGACGTGGGGTTTCGGTGGGTTCGGTGTCTCAGGTGTGGCGTATCCTTAAGGGGCATCGCCTCAACACCCGAGCGTTGCGGTACCGCACCATGGCGGTTGCTCGAGGCCTCAGCGAAGCCGACCAGTCCCCGATGGTTCCGTCTCCGCGTTCGAAACGTCGCACCGGCAGGTTGCACGCTGAGAGGCCGGGAGACTTGGTACAGCTGGACTGTTTCCACATCGGGGCGTTAAAGGAATCCCGCCTGGGATCAGCCAAGAAGCGGGGGGTGGTGTGGCAGTACACCGCTATTGATGTCGCCTCGTCGTTTACCTGGGCCCAGTTGCATACCACGGCGCATAACCCCAGCGGGCTGCACACCACCGCTCTGGCGCTGAGAGTCGCAGACGATCTCGCCCAGTGGGGATGGGAATGGTCCACCGCCACCACCGATCGTGGCAACGAGTTTGTTGACCACCGTTTCGGAGACGCACTCAACAATCTCGGGGTGACCCACCGGTTCATTGCACCGGGCCGGCCCCAAAGCAACGGGAAAGTCGAACAAGTCCAAAACACGATCCTTCAAGAATGCTGGATGCCGGCATTCGTCACCTACAAAGAACCATCCATCACCGGGCTCCGCTACGACCTCGCCGACTTCCTCGACTTCTACAACAATGAACGACCCCACACAGGAAAATGGAACAACGGGAAACCCCCAACCGACATCATCACCCCCAACAACGGAAACACACCATGACCGTCGGACCTATCGCGCAACCCGACACCTGACGGGGGAGCAGTGAGAGCTCGTGGCTGGTAGCTCCGAAATGAACTACAATGTTGTAACTCATCCAGGAGCCCGCATGGTCGTTGCCGTACATGAGACCCTCACCGAGGTGGACCGCGTCGCCGCCGCCACGCTCGAGGTGTATACGCGCCGTCGGGATCAGGCGACCGAGATGCCGCTCGCCGAGCTGATCGACGTCCCAAAGGCCCTCGGCTCGTTGCGCGCCGTAGTGGCCCGCGGCGAGCGGTCGGTCGAGATCGTGCTCGACGCCGATGTCGATTCGTCTTCTCTTCCGGCGGGGATATGGAACTTGGCCGATGATGGTTGGCAGCCGGTGGTTCTCATCGCTCTGGATCGTATCGGAGAGGCCCACAGCGGGTTGCGCGGCGCCCCGTGCAAGCTGCAACCGTGGTGGACGGTCGGCGACCAGGTGGTGTTCGGAGCCTTCGAGATCCCGTAACCGGCTCGTCGGCGTCCGCGGCGGGCACCTAATCTCAACGCGATGCCGGTTCCGTTGCACACCCAGACGGTTATCGCCCTTGTTTGGGACTTCGATCGCACCCTGATTCCCGGCAACATGCAGGGCCCGATCTTCGATGAGTACGACATCGATCCCGCAGACTTCTGGGCCGAGGTCGATGGGCTGATCGAGTACTACGGGCGCCAGGGCGTGCTCATCCAACGCGACACCGCTTATCTCGGGCACATGCTCACCTATGTCAGGGAGGGGATCTTCAAGGGGCTGACCAACAAGAAGCTCCACGATCTCGGTAAGAAGCTGGAGCCCGCTCCCGGGATCCCTGAGTTTTTCGACGACACCAGGCGCCACGTCGCCGAGATCCCCGAGTTCGAAGCCGAGAGCGTCGCCGTCGAGCACTACGTCGTGAGCACCGGGATCCTCCCCATGATCGAGGGCAGCGTGATCGCATCCCATGTCGACGGCATTTGGGCCAACACCCTGATCGAGACCCCGGCGCAGCCCGGCTACCTGGATCAGCTTCCGGTGCGGGCGTCCTCGACGCCGGTGAGCCACATCGGCTACACCATCGACAACACATCCAAGACCAGGGCGATCTTCGAGATCAACAAGGGCGTCAACAAGGCGCCCGACATGGACGTCAACGCCCGCATGGCCGAGTCGCAACGACGGGTGCCGCTGCACCACATGATCTACATCGCAGACGGGCCATCCGATATCCCGTCCTTCACGGTCATGAACAATGCCGGAGGCAAGACCCTCGGCGTGTACACCCTGGAACCGGTCGACAATTACGGCAGCGTCAAGCGGCTCCAGGAACAGGGGAGGATCCAGGGGATGGCCGAGGCCGACTTTCGCCAGGGCAAGCCCGCCTACCTGTGGCTGATGGACAGCATCGAGCAGATCGGCCACGAGATCGTCGAGGCCCGCCGTCAGGCATTTGCCGCGATCCCGAACCCGCCCGGGCATGTCTGATGATCGAACGGGTCGGCATCATCGGTGGCGGGCAGATGGGTGGGGGTATTGCCGAAGTGTGCGCCAAGGCCGGCGTCGACACCATCGTCGTCGAGGTCAGCGATGAGTTGGTCGAGCGATCCAGGCAGGGCATCGAGCGATCCTTAGACAAAGCCGTCCAACGCGACAAGCTCGACCCCGAGGGCAGGGAAGCTGCCATGGCGCGTCTGGTCTTTGCCACCGATCGCGCCGCGCTCGCCGACCGGGAGCTGGTCATCGAGGCCGTGATAGAAGACGAGGCGCTCAAGCTGGAGATCTTCGCCGACCTCGACGAGATCGTGAAGGCCGCAGACGCCATTTTCGCCACCAACACCTCGTCGCTCCCGGTGACCCGGATCGCCCAAGCCACCACCCGGCCCGAGGCTGTAGTCGGGATGCACTTCTTCAACCCGGCGCCGATCATGCCGCTGGTCGAGATTGTGCGCACCGTGGTCTCCGCGGATGAAACGGTGGAGCGGGCCGCCGCCTTCGCCGAAGAGCAGCTTGGTAAGACGGTGGTGCACGCCAAGGACCGCGCCGGGTTCATCGTCAACAAACTGCTCTGCCCGTACCTCTTCGAGGCTATCCGCATGCTGGAGGAAGGCTTCGCCAGCAGGGAGGACATCGACACCGCCATGGTCGGCGGTGTCGGCTACCGGATGGGCCCGCTGGCATTGTCCGATCTCATTGGCAACGACACCCTGCTTGCCGTCTCCGATGCCTTCATGGCCGAGTACCAGGACTCACGGTATGCAGCGCCGCCGCTGCTGCGCCGCATGGTCGAGGCCGGCCTGCTGGGGAGAAAGACCGGCCACGGGTTCTACGACTACGACTAGCTCGCTTCGCTCGCCGTATTACGTATTACGTATTACGTAATACGGTCGGTTCGGGTCAGCTCCGGACTCGGGTGGGGGTGATGCGGATGGGGATCGGGTATTTTTCGGAGAACCACTCGGCGGTCCAGCCGTAGTTGTCCATGAACCGCTGGTATTTCGACATATAAGCCGGCACGTCGTAGCACTTGGGGGTGTCTTCATCGATCGATGCGTCGCCCTCGATAACCACCACCGCCCCGCCGAGCCCGTCCCCGTCGAGATGGAAGGACACCCGCCGGTTGGCGGCGATATTCGCCGTCCTCGGGGTGCCGGCCAGGCTGTAGACGAGGATGGTTTCGCCGTCGAATAGGAACCAGACGGGCGAGGTCTGTGGGGTTCCCTTCGGAGTGACCGTGGTCAGCCATCCGATCGATTCGAGGTCGAGGCGCTTTGTCGCCTGCTTGGAGAAGTTCACGTCCGGCCGTTCACAGCACGTCGTCGCCGTCTGGGAAGAAGGCATACATGCGCTCCCCGGTGAACAACTTGGCTTCCGGATCCCACGGGAAGAAGATGATGACCCGCCATGTGACCCGCTGCCCGGTCGGCGGGCGGCCAAGCCACTCGTTCTGGTGGGTCCCGGTGGCGACCGCCTCTTGGCACACCCCCTGCGGCCCGACCACGATGTACGTGAGGTTGAAGTCGATGTCCGGAAAGGCTCCGAGCAGCCCGGTATAGAACTGGGTTGCCCCCTCGTGTCCCTCCCAGCGCTCTCCGCTCTGAACCAGCTCGTAGACGCAGTCGTCGGTGAGGGTCGCCATCAGCCCGGCGATGTCTCTTGCGTCCTCGGCCAGTGAATGCGCCTTCCACAGCTCACGGATCTCGGTGTACTCCTCGGGAGTACGCTCCAGCAGCTCTCGCACCGCCTCGCGTTGGGCTCTCGCCTCGTCCATCAGGGGGTGGTCGACCGTCGTCGCCGCTCCTTTCGCCTCAGGCTCAGATTAGGTGTAGCGCCGGCTGCAGGGGGCCGGCCGACCGATGCTGAGAACTGACGGACTGTGGAGCTCAGGAGTCGGTACCAGAAAGGGGAGGACGATGAAGTACTACGAGGCATCGGCAACCATCAATGCCACGCCGGATCGGATTTGGGAGGTGCTGAGGGACGCCTCAGGCCTCTCTGAGTGGGACTCCGGGGTGGAGCGGATCGAAGGCACGATCGCGCATGGAGAAAAGATCAAGGTGTATTCGGATGCCAACCCCGGTCGCGGGTTCGCGGTCAAGGTCGTCGAGTTCGAGCCGGGTCGGCGCATGGTGCGGAAGCGTGGCATGCCGCTGGGCTTGTTCACCGGCGAGCGCACCTACACCTTGTCAGCTACGGACGGCGGGACCGAGTTCCACATGCGCGAGGAATACACCGGTCCGATGCTGGGGATGATCTGGAAGTCGATGCCCGACATGCAGCCCTCGTTCGACCAGTTCGCCGCCGGCCTGAAGGCCAAGGCGGAGGGCGGAAGCTAGGTCCCCTACCGACTACAGCACTGCGAGGGCGACCGCACCAATGGTGACGCAGTACAGACCGAATGGCCCCAGCCCGACTCGTTGCAGTGCTCGGATCAACAGCGCAATCGCCAGGTATCCGATCAGGCCGGCGACCACCGTCCCGACCACGATTGCCGCGGTGATGCCGGTCCCGTCGGAGACGGCTCTTCCCGCTGAGAGCAACCCGGCGCCGGCGATGGCCGGGATGCCGAGAAGGAAACCGAACCGGGCCGCCTCCACGGGTTCCATGCCTCTACCGAGTCCTGCCGAGATCGTCATCCCGGATCGGGAGATGCCGGGGATGAGCGCCGCCGACTGGGCAAGCCCTATCAAAACGGCGTCCTTCGCCGCCAGGTCGTCGGCTCGGCGGTCACCAAAGCGGATGAGCATGGTGGAGAGCAGCACCACCCCGGTGACGATCAGCATGGCGGCGACCGCCTTCGGGTTTTCGTTGAGTTGGTCGAGCCGTGATTCGAACGCCAGCCCGAGGATCACCGCCGGGATGGTGCCGATCACCAGCAGGGTGATCATCTTGCGCGCCGGGCGGTCGAAGCGGGCCATCCTCACCAGGTCGTTCCGGTAGTACACGATCACGGCGGCGAGGGTCCCGAGATGCAGCATCGCCGAGGTGGCGAGGTCGGGCCCTTCCCGCCCGAGAAGTTCTGGGATCAGCACCAGGTGCCCGCTCGACGAGATGGGGAGGAACTCGGTGAGGCCCTGGATGACCCCCCAGAGGATGGCATCGAGCATGGCGGCAGGTTAGGGAGTCACGAGTCGCGAGTCGCGACCAGCGCAGGCCTGTTTCTCCCCCCTTTTATGCTCCCCCAAAAGGGTGTCCTGTTTCGCGTTATGCGACACCGGGTGTTGTCGAAGTGGCCTCTCCGTTTCTCCCCCCGTTTCTCCCCCTCTTGGGGGGAGTACCGCCGCAGGCGGGGAGGGGGGCTTCTTCTTTGGGGGGAGTACCGCCGCAGGCGGGGAGGGGGGCTTCTTCTTGGGGGGAGTACCGCAAGAGCCCCCTCCGTCAGCGGCTCCGCCGCTGCCACCTCCCCCAAGAGGGGAGGAAACGGGCGGGGAGGGGGGCTTCGCCTCTGTTCCCCACAAGGCCTTGTAGCCCCCTCCGTCAGCCTCCCGATGGTCGGCTGCCA
>JACZST010000071.1 GCA_022574065.1 Acidobacteriota bacterium | reverse complement strand
GCCCATCGACGCCCACACGTCGGTGTACACGACGTCGGCCCCAGACACCAGCTCCTCGGGATCGTTGCCGACGGTGATGGAGCCACCGGCACCGGCTGCGATGCCGCTCGCTTCGTTGGTGATGTCTGCGTCGGGCTCGTAGCCGGGTGGGCTCGCCACCCGGACGTGCATACCGGCCATAGCACCGGCCAACATCAGCGAGTGGGCGACGTTGTTGCCATCTCCGACGTAGGTCACGGTGGTTCCAGCCAGCGGGCGCTGCTCGGCAATGGTCTGCAGATCGGCCAGCGCCTGACACGGGTGGGAACGGTCGGACAGCAGGTTGATGACCGGGGCATCTGCGTACTCGGCAAGCTCGATCAGGTCATCGTGCCGGAACACTCTGAACGCCAGCACGTCGAGGTACCGGTCGAGAACGCGAGCAACGTCCTTGACCGCTTCTCTTCTCCCCAGACCGACCTCATCTTGTTTGAGCACGACGGGATGAGCACCTACGTCGGCACAGGCCACCTCGGTGGATACCCGCGTTCTCGTCGATGGCTTCTCGAAGAACAGCCCTACCGCGAGACCCGAGCGCGATCCGGCGGCCGACGACGGGTCGGCCTTCACCACTGCCGCTGATTCGAGCACGGCGACGAGGCCATCACGACCCAGGTCGGTGACCATCAGCATGTCGGTCATAGCGATCCTCGAAGCTCTCCCCCGGTTGCCGATTCCACCGCGGCGACGATCGACCTCCTCAGCGGAGCCGTCTCCTCGTCGCTCAGCGTCCGATCCGGAGCACGGAGGGTCAGGTTCACCGCGATGCTCTTGCGGCCTTCGCCGAGCGATTCGCCGGCGTAAACGTCGAATACCTCCAAGCGTTCGAGCATGTCACCGGCTGTGTCGTTTATTGCGTCGAGGATCTTGGCGGCCGGTACCCCCTCGTCGACTTCGAAAGCCAGATCGAAAATCTGCGGCGGATACTGCGAGGGCACACTGAACACCCACGGGCCGCGGTCGATGACGAGCGGAGCGACGTCGATCTCCCCGGCGATCACGCGTCCATCAAGACCCATTGCGCTCGCTACCGCGGGGTCAACTTCGCCGACGGTGCCGACAATGTCGCCGCCGATCGTGACCGCAGCCGCCCTGCCAGGGTGGAACGGTGCCCGCTGTACGGGTTGCACCGCCGGTTCCGGCAGATCCATCGCAGCCGCGATCGTCTCCCACAACCCGGTGGCGTCGTAGACGTCGTATCCGCTCTTGCGGCGATCCCAGCCGGCGGTGCGCACGCCCGCGGCCACGAAACCGAGGCGGTCGGGCTGGTCGGGCAGCTTGCCCGAGCCTGGGAGAAAGACCTTCCCGATCTCGAAGATCTGGATGTCCTCTACGCGCCGCGACACGTTCAGCGAAGCTGCGCGGAGCAGCCCTGGCAACATGGTGGTTCGCATCACCCCCTCTTCCTGACGAAGGGGATTCAGAACACGAATCCCGTTTCTGGCGGCGTCGCCGTCGGGGAGGCCGAGGCGATCCAGGTCGGCGGTACCGATGAAGGAGAAGTTCAACGCCTCGTGATAGCCGGCGCCAACCATGACCGAACGCAGCTTGCGCAACCGTCGCTCTGCGACCGGTAGGCCCTGGCCGTTACCCATCCGCAGTCGGCCCGGTATGTTCTCGAATCCATACAGGCGAGCAATCTCTTCAACGAGGTCGGCAGGGCGGCCCACATCGGGTCTCCTGGTGGGTACGGTCACCGTGAGCGGGTCGGATCCCTCGACGCCGAAGCCGAGCCGAGTCAGCAGGTCCGTTGCTTGCGTCGACTCGACCGTCACCCCGAGAAGTCGCTCGATCTCGCTCATCGGCAGCTCGATCACCGCCGGCGTCGGAGGAGCCGGATAGGAGTCGACAACCCCGCCGATCGTGGCCCCGGCATGGGCGACGAGCAGCTCAGCAACGCGGTCGGCGGCGTGGCGACACGCTTCAGGGTCCATGCCGCGCTCGAATCGTGCCGAGGCCTCGGAGCGCAGGTCGAAGCGCTTTGAGGTCAGCAGCACACTCGGCGGCTCCCAATAGGCGGCTTCGATCAGGGCCGAGTCGGTGTCGTCGCTGACCTCGGTGTCGGCTCCACCCATGATCCCGGCGAGTGCCACCGGCCGCTCGGCGTCGGCAACAACGATGTCGGTCGTTTGCAGCGTTCTCGTCACACCATCGAGCGTGATGACCTCCTCACTCTCATCGGCCCGCCGCACGACGATGGTGTCACCGAGCCGGTCGCGATCGAAGGCATGGGTGGGATGCCCGAACTCGATCATCGCATAGTTGCTGGCATCGACCACGTTGTTGATCGGACGAACCCCGGCGGCGATGAGACGGGCCCGCATACGATGCGGAGAGGCACCGACGGTGATCCCATGGACCTCTCTGCCGACGAAACGCGGGCAGGCGACCTCGTCGAGGATGGTGACCGTCGTGGTCGCCTCATCGTTGTAGACGTCGAGCGGGAAGTCGGGCTGGCGCAGCGGGACGTCGTAGTATGCGGCCAGCTCGCGGGCGATCCCGTACACCGACATGGCATCCGGGCGGTTTGAAGTGATCTCGATATCGAACACGACATCACCGACCGGCAGTAGCGACTCAAATGGCTGGCCGATGCGATTGGCGGCATCCGGGTAGTCGTCGTCGAGCACCATGATCCCTGTGGCGTCTTCCCCGACCTCGAGCTCCTGCTCGGAGCAGATCATCCCGTACGAGGTGACTCCCCGGATAGCTCGTTCGCCAATGGCGAGGTCGCCCTGGAGCACCGCTCCGGGAACGGCAACCGGGACGACCGCACCCTCACTGAAATTCCATGCTCCGCACACGATGTCCAGCACCTCGCCGCCGACATCGACCCTGGTCAGGCGGACCTTGTCGGCGTCGGGATGCGGGCTCACCTCGAGCACCCTGCCGATCACCACACCGGAAAAGCGCTGCTGGATCGGCTCCCAGCTCTCCACCTTGAGGCCGAGGCTGTCTAGCGCCGCCGCGATCTCTTCCGGATCACTCGTCGGCAGGTCGACAAAATCGCCCAACCAATCCAGGGTCGGCTTCATCGGTACTGCTCCATCGACCGGAGATCGGGATCGAAGAGGTGGCGCAGGTCGGTGATTCCGTGCCGGGCCATCGCCAGCCGATCGGCGCCCATGCCAAAGGCAAAGCCGGTGACCTCGTCTGGGTCATAGCCCACGGCTTCGAACACCGCCGGGTTGACCATCCCGCAGCCGAGCAACTCCATCCAGTCGCCGTTGTGCCACACATGCATCTCTGCGGAGGGTTCGGTGAACGGGAAAAAGTGCGGAATGAACTTGACCTTCGCCTCAGGACCCAGGAACTCGCGAGCGAAATGTTCGAGCACGCCCTTGAGATCGCCAAAGGTGATGTCGGTGTCGACTGCGAGTCCCTCGACCTGGTGGAACACCGGCGAGTGCGTCGGATCAAGGGGATCACTTCGGTAGGTCCGCCCTGGGACAACGAGGTACACCGGAGGATCGTGCTGCTCCATGTACCTGGCCTGCATCGGAGAGGTGTGGGTTCGGAGCAGGATCTCCTCGGGCACATCCCCGTAGTCCAGGTACAGCGTGTCCGACTCCAGGCGCGTCGGGTGGGCGGGAGGGAAGTTCAGCGCGGTGAAGTTGTAGTACTCGGTCTCTGCCTCCGGGCCGGTGGCCACGGTGTATCCCATCGCAACGAAGATGTCGACGACCTCATCCAGCGCCTGCTGGATTATGTGGATCGTTCCCCGCTTCGGTGCCCGGCCGGGAAGGGTCACATCGACGGCATCCGACGCCAGGGCTGCGGCATGGGCCGACCGTTCGAGCTCAGCACGGCGGGTGGCGATCAGGGACTCCAGCTCGACGGCGACCTCGTTGATCGCCCGACCCAGGTCCTTACGATCGGTTTCCGGCACCGCACCGAGGCTGCGCCTGCCCTCGGCGATGATCGAACGCTTGCCCACGGTTTCGGCTTCGACGGCAGCGAGTTGTTCGAGGTCGGCCGCCGCGGCGACACGCGATGGTGTATCTGTCCTGAGCGCGTCGAGCGCTTGCTGGATGCTCATGCGGGCGGAAGATTAGTGGTGGGACTGGAAAGGAATGAGTCGCGAGTCGAGTCGAGAGCAGGACAAGTTGCCAGTTACCAGCTGTCAGTTGGCAGATGTTGGCTTGAGCATGGGGCTGTTGGCTGGGGATCTGTTTCTTCCCTATGAGGGAGGAACCGATGGCGACCTCGCCACTCGCGGTCAGCCGATGGCGACGAGAAGCAGGGCGACCACGAAGCTGGCCACGGCTGCAAGAACCAGCCAGACGATCCTTCTGGTCATCGGCAGGACGAAGAACGGGCCGACGCCGATTGATGCGGCGAGCGCTAACGAGACGTTCCCTCCGACGGTTCCAACGTAGACCGCTAGGGCCAGTACAACCGCAACGGTGAGCGAAACCAGCCTCCAGCCTTTCTTCCAAACGGACCGCAGGGAAGGTCGCTCCGGTGCCTGTGTGCTCATGAGAATGCATCGGCATCTCGGGGGACCGGCTACACCCGCCCGAGCTGAAGACTTGGCCAGACCCTCGACTCAAGACCCTCGACTCAGCGCATACATCGCGATTGACCCCGCCACTGCGGCGTTCAGGCTTTCCGGGCCGAGTATCGGGATGGTGAGGGCCGCCTCGCAGGCATCGATGACATCCTGTGGCAGCCCGTGCGCTTCGTTACCGACCAACAGGGCCACCGGGTTCGAGGTATCGATCGTGACGGGTGGAACTCCCCCACTGGACACGGTTGCCACCGGTGTCAGCCCGGCCGCCCTCAGCGCACCGGTGTCGTCGGCCTCGGAGATGCGTACGACAAAATGAGCGCCGGCCCCGGCACGTAGCACCTTCGGGCTCCATGGGTCGGCGCCGCCGTGGTGCGCCACATTCCAACCGAACGCCGCCGCCGTCCTGATCAAGGTTCCAACGTTGCCAGGTGTCGTCAACTCCCACAGCACCACAGTGGGCTCCGCCTCCAACGGCTCCGGCTCCGGTACCGCGATGACCGCAATCGGCCCCCGCGGAGCCTCGGTTGGGGCGATGGTGTCGAGCACCTGCTGGGTGATCGTGACCACCTCTGTGTCAATATCCGGCGCAGGGTCACCTTCGGGGACGAACACCACTTCCGGGATCACCCCGGCAGCCAGAGCAGCGCGAAGCGGATGAGGGCCTTCGAGGATGGTGTGTCCCGTTTCCCGGCGCTCCCTGGCCCGTCGCAGGCGGCGCACCGCCTTGATGCGGTCGTTGTGCGGCGATGAGATCGTCATTGGAGGGAGGGACTCCGCTGCGGCAGAGTCCGACTACGGATGGTCGATGTCACTCGGCGTGTGCCGCGCCCGCCACTTCGACGAGAGCAGAAAAGGCTTTCGGATCGTTGACCGCCATCTCGGCGAGCATCTTGCGGTCCACCTCGACGTCGGCAGCCTTGAGCCCGGAGACGAATTGTGAGTAGGTGGTGCCGTTCATTCTCGCCGCTGCGTTGATGCGCTGGATCCACAGGCGGCGGAATTGTCCCTTCCGGGCCCGACGATCGCGATGCGCGTACTGCATCGAATGCATGACCTGCTCGCGAGCGGTCCGATAGCGACGGCTTCGCGCGCCTCCATAGCCGGAGGCGCGTTCCATCACCTTGCGGCGTTTCTTCTTTGCGTTGACCGAGCGCTTTACCCGTGCCATCGTGACTCCTAGTTACCCAGCAGGCGGTTCATTCGCTTCTCGTTGCCGCCCGTGAGGTTCTTCTTGCCCTTCGTTCGCCGCCACCGAGCCGCCGACTTCTTGTGCCGGTTGTGACCGTGCCATGCCTTGGTGACGGAAACCTTGCCGGTTCCGGTCCGTTTGAAGCGCTTGGCAGCGCCCTTGTGTGTTTTCATCTTTGGCACGTTGCCACGCTCCTACTCTTCGGCTGGCGGCTCCTCCGCCGGCTCGTCAGATGCCGGTGCCTCTTCTCTTGGCTCCGACCGGCCCGATCCCCTCAATGGGGCGAGCACCATCGTCATATGGCGTCCCTCGAGTCGTGGTGGGGTTTCGATCTCTCCGTAGTCGGCAACGCTCTTCTGCAGCCGGTCGAGGATCTCGTTCCCGATTTCCGGGTGGGTGACCTCTCTGCCTCGGAAGCGCATCGTCACCTTCACCTTGTCGTGATCTCGCAAGAAGCGCTCTACCCGCTTGCGTTTGACCTCGAAGTCGCTCGCCCCGATCTTGGGGCGGAACTGCACCTCTTTGATCACGGTGCGAGTCTGCTTCTTCCTAGACTCGCGAGCCTTCACGGACTGGTCGTATTTGTACTTCCCGTAGTCCATGAGGCGGACGACCGGCGGACGGGCCTCTGGTGCGACCTCGACGAGATCCATCTCGAGCTGGTTGGCCAGCCACCGTGCCTCTTCAATCGATTTGATTCCGATCTGTCCACCATTCGGATCGACGAGGCGGACCTCTTTGACCCGGATTTTGTCGTTGACTCTCGGCTCCTTGATTGGAGAACCTCCTGTTTCTCAGCGGTCCGACATCGGCGGTGCATAGAAAAGGCAGCACGCGCGGTGCTGCCTGATAGTTCTGACCCGTCGCACCTCACAACGGTGGCCGGGTGGGAAGCAGGCGCCTCCGCTTGGTCGGTTGGCTGAGAGACTAGGCGTGGAGGGCAGCTAGTTCAATGGGGAGACGAGTTGCCAGTTCCCAGTTCCCAGTGGGAATCGATGTTGGCTGACACCTGGTAACTGGAAGCGAGCGCAGGGAGCGAACCGATAACTGCGTCAACGGAGCTGACGCAACACGTTGGCCGCACGGACCGCCGCTTCTGCAGCCTCCCTGCCCTTGTTGTGCTGGTCTGGCGCGCTGCGGGCGAAGGCGTGGCTGGGGTCGCTCACCGTGAGCACTCCCAGGGTCACAGGGACACCGGTGCGAAGCGTCACCGCCATCAGGCCGTCGGAGGCGCAACGCGCGATGTGCTCATAGTGGTCGGTCTCCCCCTTGACCACAGCGCCGATGGCAACGACCGCGTCGTACCCGGTTTCTGCAAACCGACTCGCCACCAGCGGCAACTCGAATGCTCCCGGCACATCGACGACGGTGACGTCCCTCGCTCCGGCGGCGTCGAGCGCCTGCAATGCTCCGTCGAGCAGCCCGTCGGTCACCGGCCGGTTGAACAGCGATCTGGCGATGCCGATGCGGAGCCCAGAGGCGTCGAGCTCGCCCTCGATGTGGGTCATCCGATCGATCCGAGATGTCCCAGCTTGCTCTCTTTGGTCTCGAGGTAGCTCTTGTTGTAGTGGTTCTTCCCCACCCACAGGGGCACTCGCTCGCTGATAGTGACGCCGAAGGCGGCCAGCTGGTCGAGCTTCTCCGGGTTGTTGGTCAGCAACCGAATGCTTGCCACCTTCAAATCGTGCAAGATCTGGGCGTCGACCCCGTAGTGACGCTGGTCAGGAGGATGCCCGATCTGCTGGTTTGCTTCCACCGTGTCGAGGCCGTCCTCCTGCAGCCGGTACGCGGCCAGCTTCTCCACCAGGCCGATCCCCCGCCCTTCGTGGGTCGGGTTGTACACAATGATGCCCTGGGCCTCGTCGGCGATCCGACGCATCGACTCGCGGAGCTGGGCTCCGCAGTCGCAGCGACGGCTGCCGAACACGTCTCCAGTGAGGCACACGGAGTGCACCCTCGTGAGCACGTCGTCCTTGCCGGCAACGTCACCGAGGACCAGGGCCATGTGCTCGGAACGGGTATCCATGGCCCGGTATCCGACGGCAAGGAACTCGCCGTATTCCGTCGGTATGGTGGCCTCCGCCTCTCTGGAGACCAGCGCCTCGGTCTTCCACCGATACGCCACGAGGTCGGCGATGGTGATCACCGGTATCGCGTGTGTCTTTGCGAAAACGAAGAGCCGGTCACCCTTGGCCATCGTCCCGTCGTCGTTGACCACTTCGCACAGGACGCCTGCAGGTGCCATCCCGGCGAGCGTGGCGAGATCAACGGCTGCCTCGGTATGCCCTGGTCGCACCAGGACCCCACCGGACTTGTACCGGAGCGGGAACACATGGCCGGGCCGATGGAAGTCGGCTGCCGTGTTGGATCGATCCACGGCCGCCCGGATGGTGGCGGTTCGATCGGCGGCGCTGATGCCGGTCGTGGTGCCAGTGGCGTAGTCGATGGACACGGTAAAGGCGGTCTGGTGCGAGTCGGTGTTCTCCAGCACCATCAGCGGCAGGCCAAGCTCGTCGAGGCGCTCCCCCGTCATCGGCAGGCAGATCACCCCGCTCGTATAGCGCACCATGAAGGCAATGTGCTCGGCGGTCACCTTCTCGGCGGCCATGATCAGATCACCCTCGTTCTCCCGGTGCTCATCGTCGACGACTAGGACCATCTCACCGCGGGCGATCGAGGCAACGGCCATTTCGATGGACGAGTAGCTCATGCCCGCGTTCCCATCAAGCGCTCAACGTATTTGGCGAAAATGTCACTTTCGATGTTCACCCGATCCCCGGTTGACCAATGGGCCAGGACCGTGACGTCGAGGGTGTGCGGAATGAGGACCACCTCAAACCATGTCTCGTCGGCTTGGAGCGGCGAGACCGCGGTGATCGTCAGGCTGACCCCATCGACCGTCACCGCGCCCTTCTCGACCAGGTAAGGAGCCAAGGAGGCCG
>JACZST010000070.1 GCA_022574065.1 Acidobacteriota bacterium | reverse complement strand
AGCCTTGAGGCTCCGCAAATACGGCGCGATGCGGTCCCTGTAGGCAAAACCCTTGGCGGAGCCGTGGCCCGAGCGGCCCGCCGCGAAGCGGCAAGAGCGGGAAACCAGAGGCTCCGCAGAAGGACGCGATCCGATCTCTTCGACGAGGTCAGTGCGGAGCCGTGGCCCGAGCGGCCCGCCGCGAAGCGGCAAGAGCGGGAAAAATTGTGCTTAACCTCCGTCGAGACAACCATTCATCCATTTCGGTGCGCGCCGTACGGACTCGACGGAAGAGGATTCGCATCCGGTAGCCTCAAGGCATGGACGCCGGCGCCGGAATCACCGTAGGGCTTGTCGTGGCCGCACTCCTGCTCGGGCTGCGCCATGGGATCGACTGGGATCACATCGTCGCGATCACCGACATCGCGGCAACCCAGGACTCGCGCCGACGGGGCATGTTCCTCGGCACCCTCTACGTGCTCGGTCATGCCTTGGTTGTCGTCGCACTCGGCATTGCGGCGATCGCCCTCGGCTCGACCATCCCCAACTGGCTCGACGCGGTGATGGGCAGGCTCGTCGGGATCACATTGATTGTTCTCGGAACCGCGGTCGCCATCACGCTCTTCCAGGAGCGTGGTGATTTTCGTGCCAGAAGCCGGTGGATCATCCTTTTCGAGACCACTCGGCGGATGATCGGTGGAATCGGCACGAGCCACTCTCACGACCACGCCGCCATCGCCGAGGCCCACCACGGTGACACCGACCCCGCATCGCGGGGAGGAAGCCGCATTGCCGCGCCGACCCACCGCCACGAGCACGCTCACTCGGGTGACGGTGACTACTCGAATGCCTCTTCGGTCGGTATCGGGGCCTTGCATGGGATCGGCGCCGAGACACCAACCCAGGTCATCGTCTTCCTGGCTGCAGCAACCGCCGGCGGCATCGGTGCCGGTCTCGCCGTGCTGCTCGCTTTCGTGGTCGGCCTAGTGGTTGCCAATTCAGCAATCACCATGGCATCGGCCTTCGGCGGGCTCGCCACTGCGTCGAAAGGGCGGCGGGTGCAGCTCACCATGGGCGTGCTGACGGCGGCTATGAGCATCGTCATCGGTGGCCTCTTCCTGCTTGGCATCGATGGGGTACTGCCCGCGTTCTTCGCCGGCTGACCTGACCCCCGGTAGATTGGCGTCAACGAAGAAGCCGAGGGCATGCGTTTTCGCACCAAGCAGATCCACGCAGGAGTGACACCGGATCCGACCACCGGCAGCATCCTGACCCCGATCCATCAATCGACCACATTTGTTCAGTCGTCGATCGACGACTACATGGCGACCGGTTACTCCTACTCGCGCTCGGCCAACCCGACCGTGCGCGCATGGGAGGAAAAGATTACAGTCCTCGAGGACGGAGACGATGCTGCGGCTTTCGCCACCGGGATGGCCGCGATCAACGCGGTGTTCCTCACCTTCCTCAACGCCGGCGATCATGCGGTGGTCTCCGACGTCGTCTACGGTGGGACCTACCGCCTCGCCACCACCGTCTTCTCCCGATTCGGGGTCGAGTTTTCTTTCATCAATACCGCGGATCCAGATGCCGTTGCCGCTGCGGTGCGCGATGACACCAGACTCATCCTGACCGAAACCCCGGCAAACCCGACCCTCAAGTACACCGACATTGCTGCAGTGTCAGAGATCGCCAACGCCCACGGGATTCCGCATGCGGTGGACAACACCTTCCTGACCCCCTACTACCAGCGACCGTTCGAACTCGGGGCCGACCTGTCGATCCACTCGACGACGAAGTACCTCGATGGCCACAACGCCACCGTCGGCGGGTCGGTGGTGTCGGCGACCGCCGAGCTCCATGAGCAGGTTGCTTACATCCAGAATGCCACGGGAGCCATCATGTCGCCTCAGGTCGCCTGGCTGACGCTGCAAGGGGTGAAGACGCTGTCGGAGCGGATGGACCGCCAGTCCGACAACGCCCTGCAGATCGCCCAGTTCCTCGAGGCCCATCCCAAGGTCACCTCGGTGCAATATCCGGGGCTGGAGTCCTTCCCGCAGCACGATCTCGCCACCCGCCAGGCCTCCGGCTACGGCGCCATGATCTGGTTCGAGGTGGTGGGCGGAGTGACGGCGGGAAAGCGGTTGATGGACGCGCTCGACCTGTGGGCCCTTGCCGAGAACCTTGGCTCCGTCGAATCTCTGGTGACCCACCCGGTCACGATGACCCACGCAGACGTGGACCGAGCGGAGCGAGCCAGGGTCGGCATCACCGACAGCATGGTCCGCCTATCGGTCGGCCTCGAGGATGTAGTAGACCTGATAGAAGACTTGTCTCAGGCCCTCGAGAGGGCCTGAGAGTCACAAGTCACAAGTCCCGACGTTTCGACTTGCGACTCATAAGAACCCCTTTTCTCGCATCCAGTCGTCGTTGAAGATCTTGGTCAGGTAGTTTCTGCCGGAGTCGGGGAGCAGTACCACGACAAGGTCGTCTGGTCGCTCCTCGGCCACCCGGAGGGCCCCGACCACGGCCATGCCGCCCGAGCCACCAACCAGAATCCGCTCTTCGTCGACCAGGCGGCGGGTCATGGCAAAGGCCTCATCGTCGGAAACCGTCTCGTATGAGTCCACGATGTTCGGGTCGAAGGTTTCCGGCCAGAAGTCCTCGCCGACGCCCTCGATGAGGTAGCCGGTCACCTCGTCATCGGATGCAGCGGTGAAGATCGACCCCTCGGGGTCGATGCCGACAACCGTCACCTCCCGATTCTGCTCCTTGAGATAACGCCCGACCCCGCTGATCGTTCCTCCGGTGCCGATGCCGCAAGCGAACACACCGACCCCACCGTCGGTCTGGCGCCAGATCTCCGGGCCAGTGGTGTCGTACTGCGCCTGGGGGTTTGCCGGGTTCGAATACTGGTCGGGGATGTAGGCGCCTGGCACCTCGGCAAACAGCCGGTTCGCCACCGAATAGTACGAACGGGGATCGTCCGGCGGCACGTTCGAGGGGCACACAACCACCTCGGCTCCGTAGGCACGCAGCAGGTCCTGTTTGTCCACCGACTGCTTGTCACCTATCACCGCGATCAGCTTGTACCCCTTGAGCGACGCCGCCATCGCCAACGCGACCCCGGTGTTTCCCGAGGTTGGCTCGATGATCGTTCCGCCCGGCTTCAGCCACCCATTGCGCTCCGCCCGCTCGATCATCGCCACCCCGATCCGGTCCTTCGACGAGCCGCCGGGGTTCAGGTACTCCAGCTTGGCGACGAGGTTGCCGTGGGGGTGGATGCGGCCGAGCCGGACCATCGGTGTGTTGCCGATTGTGTCGACAATGTGGTCGTGAACCTCCATCGCAGGCAGGCTAGGCCAGCTGGTCCCGGCACCGTGCCCGTGTACGCTGCGACGTTCATGCCTACTCCGTTGATCACCGCCACCGGACTCACCAAACACTTCGATGACACGATCGCCGTCGACGGGATCGACTTTCACGTTGACCCCGGAGAGTCGTTTGGTTTCCTCGGTCCGAACGGCGCAGGGAAAACCAGCGTGATGCGGATGATCGGCGCGGTCAGCCCGATCACCGCAGGGGAGCTCTCGGTGCTGGGCCTCGACCCGAGGACGGAGGGTCCCAAGCTGCGGGCCCGACTCGGCGTGGTTCCTCAAGAGGACAACCTGGATCAGGAGCTCACCGTCACCGAGAACCTGTTCATGTACGGGCGCTACTTCGGGCTGCCAAAGGCGGTGATCGCGGAGCGCATCAAAGAGCTCCTCGACTTCGCCCAGCTCACCGAAAAGGCGGATTCCAAGGTGGAGGCACTGTCCGGCGGTATGAAGCGCCGGCTCACCATCGCCAGGGGCTTGATCAACGAGCCGGAGATGCTGATCCTCGACGAGCCGACCACCGGTCTGGATCCTCAGGCCCGCCATGTGTTGTGGGACCGTCTCTACCGTCTCAAGCAGCAAGGAGTCACCCTCCTCATCACCACCCACTACATGGACGAAGCCGAACAACTCTGCGACCGGCTGGTCATCATGGACAAGGGCAAGATCGTCGGTGAGGGCTCGCCGCGTTCGCTCATCGAGCAATACAGCCGGCCCGAGGTCGTCGAGCTGCGCTTCCCCGTCGGCGTCCTCGACGAGATCGCCGATCGCCTCCAAGGACTGGCTCCCCGGGTCGAGGTGCTGGCGGATCGGGCCTTGCTCTATACCGAGGACGCCGACGCAACGGTGGAGAAGGCTCACGCAGAAGGTCTCAACCCGGAAACGGTGCTCGTCCGTCGCTCCACGCTCGAGGACGTCTTCCTCAGACTCACTGGTCGGACTCTGGAGGACTGATGGCGATGCCGTTGGCTCTTCGGGTGGCCGAATCCGAGGCGAAGGTATATAGCCGGGTATGGCGGGGTTCGATCTTCTCCTCGTTCTTCAACCCCATCCTGTACCTGTTGGCGATGGGGGTCGGGCTCGGAACCCTCGTCGACGCCAATCTGCCAACGGGTCTGGAAGGCGCAAGCTACCTGAACTTCCTCGCCCCTGGATTGCTCGCCGCCACTGCCATGCAGACCGGTGCCGGAGAGGGGGCGTGGAAGGTGAGGGCGGGCGTCAAATGGACGAGGACGTATCACGCCAAGCTCGCCACCCCGATTGGTGTCCCTGCCCTGGTCAACGGTCACATGCTGTGGATCGGGGCAAGGGTGCTGATGGTGTCGGTGGTGTTCGCCTCCGTCGTCGTGATGTTCCGGGTCGCACCTGTGTGGCAGTCGCTTGCCGCCACCGTTCCTGCCCTGCTCGTCGGTGTGTCGATGGGCGCCATCACCACCGCCTTCACCACCAGGACCAACAGCGATGCTGCCCTCCCTACGTTCTTTCGCTTCGTCGTGATCCCGATGTTCTTGTTCTCCGGCGCCTTCTTCCCAATCACCCAGCTCCCCGGCTGGATGCAGCCCATCGCATACGTCACTCCGTTGTTCCACGGCGTGCAGTTGTGCCGGGCGGTCATGCTCGAAATCCCGACGGTGGTCGATCCGTGGGTGAGCGTGACCTACCTGTTGGCGCTGACCGCGGGCGGGATGGCTCTTGCCATGAAGCCGTTCCGGGAGCAACTCCTGCCATGACCTCCGAGGGCCTCGTCACCCGCATCGTTCCGCCGATCTCGTCACGTTGGCGAGGCCGCTACCTGGTCGAACGGAACTACATGTCGACCAAGGCCTACTGGCCGGTAGTCGCTTCCGGATTCTTCGAGCCGATCTTCTATTTGTTCGCAATCGGGGTCGGCATCGGGCAACTGGTTGGCGACGTGGTCGCACCGGATGGGTCGCTGGTGTCATATGCCGCTTTCGTCGCCCCTGCCATGCTCGCGTCCTCCGCCATGAACGGGGCAATCTTCGAGTCGACGAACATGTTCTTCAAGCTGAGATACGGCAAGACCTACGACGGAATCTTGGCCACCCCAATGCAGCCGGTCGACGTGGCGTCTGGTGAGATCGCCTGGTCGCTGATCCGGGGCGCTACCTACTCGCTGGCGTTCGTCATCGTCATGACGGTGATGGGACTCATCGATTCGTGGTGGGGGCTGCTCGCTCTCCCGGCAGCCGTCCTGATCGGGTTTGCGTTCGCCGCGGTGGGGACCGCAGCCGCCACCTTCATGCGCACCTGGCAGGACCTCGATCTGGTGTCGCTGGTCACCCTGCCGCTGTTTCTCTTCTCGGCGACCTTTTACCCGATCGACATCTATCCCCCAGCCATTCAGGTCCTCACCTGGTTCTCCCCTCTCTTCCACGGAGTGCGGTTGGTGCGCGGCCTGACTCTCGGCGTCCTCGACTGGACCATGCTCATCAACGTCGCCTTCCTCATCACGATGGCGACGATCGGCGCCGTGATCACCTCGAGGAGGATTGGAACCCTGCTCCTCAAATAGCGCGACCCTCCCGAGGTCGGAGTTAGCCGTTTATCGGGGTTCCAACCCTGCGTTCACATAACCCCACCCCACCCCGGGTGGGGTGCTATACTGGGAGCATGGAAACCGAGCACAGACACGCCCAGGAGATGAAAGCCGAGCACAAGCAGTCGGCCCTGAACCGGCTGAAGACCGTGCGTGGCCACCTCGAAGGGGTGATCACCATGGTCGAAGACGAACGGTACTGCCTGGACATCATGAAACAGGTCTCTGCGCTGGAAGGATCCCTGGAGAAGGTGAACAGGGTGCTGATGCAGAACCACGTAGAAACATGCGTCCTGCATGCCGTTGAGGAAGGCCGCTCGGGCGAGATCGTCGACGAGTTGATGGAGACGCTTCGGTACACGCCGAGCGTTACCGGTCCCAGAGGAGATACCACATGACCAACAGAACACTGTCCGTCCCCGAGATTCATTGCGGCCATTGCAAGACCTCGATCGAGGACGCCGTTGGCGCCGTGTCCGGGGTGGAACGCGCCGAGGTCGATATCGACGCCAGCACCCTCGACCTCGATTACGACGGTTCCGATGGCACGTTCACGGCGATAGTCGCAGCCATCGAGGAAGTCGGCTACGAGGTCCCAAGCCAGTAGCAAATACCAGGTAGCGGCTCCATGACTGACACAGACACCATCAATTTCGACGTGCAAGGCATGACCTGTGCGTCGTGTGCGGTGCGAATCGAGCGCGTCCTCGGCAGACAAGAGGGTGTGGAAGAGGCGGTCGTGAACTTTGCCGGACAGCAGGCGAGGGCGGTTGTCGATCCCGACCTCGTCGACGTCGCATTACTGCAGGCTTCGATCGACAAGATCGGCTATGAGATCACCCCCCTCGTCGAGGGCGAGGAGCGCCCCTCCTTGGATGAGCGGTATGAAGAGGAGGTGGCGTTCCAGAAGCGGAACGTCATCGGGGCGGCACTGTTGACCGCGCCATTGCTGCTGCTGTCGATGCTGGGGCCCGACGAGCTGTGGTCAGATATGATCCAGGCCGCGCTGGCCACGATCGTGGTATTCGGTTTCGGCTGGCAGTTCCACAGGGCGACCTGGAAGCAGGTCACGTCCGGCAGCCTGGCAATGGACACCCTGGTGACGGTTGGAACCCTCACCGCGTGGGTGTATTCGATGTGGGCGATGTTCAGCGGGTATCCGGTCTTCTTCGAGACCGCGGGAATGATCATCACGTTGATCCTGCTCGGCCGTTACTTCGAGGCGAGAGCGAAGGGCAAGGCGTCGAGCGCCATCACCAAACTGCTCGAACTCGGCGCCAAGGAAGCCAGGGTCTCGCGCGATGGATTCGAGATCATGATCCCTGTCGAGGACCTGCATCTAGGAGAGGTCGTCGTGGTACTTCCCGGGGAGAAGATCCCGACCGACGGCACCATCGGCGCCGGTGCCACCTCGATCGATGAGTCCATGCTCACCGGCGAGTCGCATCCGGTGGACAAAGCCCCTGGAGATCTGGTGTTCGGAGCAACCATCAACCAGCAGGGTCGGATCGAGGTCGAGGTGACCAAGCTGGGCGCAGAGACCGCTCTTGCCCAGATCGTCAAGCTCGTGGAGGACGCCCAGGCTTCGAAGGCCCCCGTCCAGCGGCTCGCCGACCGGGTGAGCTCGGTATTCGTCCCGATCGTGCTCGGCATCGCCCTCCTCACGCTGGCCGGGTGGCTCGTCGCCACCGGCGACATAGCGGTCGCGCTACGCTCGGCGGTGGCCGTCCTGATCATCGCTTGTCCGTGCGCCATGGGTCTGGCCACCCCCACTGCGATCATGGTCGGCTCGGCTCGCGGCGCCGAACTGGGTGTGCTCTTCAAGAACGCTCAGGTCTTCGAACAGGCGAAGGTGGTCGACACCGTCATTTTCGACAAGACCGGCACCCTGACGCGAGGAGCGATGACTCTCACCGATGTCGTCACCGACGAGCCGGAGGATCGTTTCCTGCTGCTCGTCGGGTCGGTCGAGGCTGCGTCGGAACATCCGATCGGCAAGGCGGTCGCCCTCGGAGCCGAGGAGCGAGATGTCATTCTGGTCACGCCGAGCGACTTCTCAACGCTGCGTGGTCTCGGCGTTGCCGGCACCGTTGACGGGACCGTGGTCATCGTCGGCAAGCCAAAGCTCGTCGCAGATCGAGGACTGCACATCCCGGATCGGTACGTTGCTTCCATGGAGCGAATCGAAAGCATGGGAAATACCGCCTTTCTCGCCGGATGGGACGGAGAGGTTCGTGGCACCCTTGGCGTCGCCGACACAATCCGGGACACTGCGGCCGATGCCGTGCGCGCGCTGCAAGCGATGGACGTCGACGTCGCCATGCTCACCGGAGACAACCATCGCACAGCCGAGACGATCGCCGTCGCTGTGGGCATCGATTCGGTGATGGCCGAGGTACTCCCTGCGGACAAGGCGGCTGAAGTGGCTCGCGTTCAATCCGAAGGTCGCTCGGTTGGTTTTGTTGGTGACGGCATCAACGACGCCCCTGCCCTGACCCAAGCCGACCTCGGCATGGCCGTAGGCTCCGGCACCGACGTCGCCATCGAGGCCGCCGACGTGGTATTGATGTCAGGTGACCCGGGTCTGGCGGTGACGGGACTCGGTCTCGCCAGGGCCACCTTCAGGACCATCCGACAAAACCTCTTCTGGGCGTTTGGCTACAACGTCGCCGCGATTCCCCTGGCGGCGCTGGGCCTCCTCAACCCGATGATCGCTGCAGCCGCCATGGCCTTCTCTTCGGTGTCGGTGGTAGCGAACTCGTTGCGCCTCAGGCGGTTCGAGTAGGAGTTCCCGGTTACCAGTGCGCTCGCTGCGCTCGCTTCCAGTTCCCAGTTACCAGTTCGGAATCGGGATTGGTAGCGACAACCGGCAACTCGGGCCCCGGGACTGGGAACTGGCAACCGGGAACTTTTCCGCGCTACAACTTGACGTGGGTAGCCTTCGACACGT
>JACZST010000069.1 GCA_022574065.1 Acidobacteriota bacterium | reverse complement strand
ACGAGTCCAACAATCCGCCGAGGACCTTGGCAATACCGCGCAATCGCACACGTTCCGCCGGACCGCTCACCAGCGCGCGCGCCCGGCGGATTGCCACGTATTCGAAGAACGACAGCACGCCGCCGGGTCGCAGCACGCGATGGATCTCGGCCAATGTCGCTTCGACCGACTCGAGGTTCCTGAACACATACGCCGACAGGACGGCGTCGAAGGCTCCGTCCTTGAACGGGAGGCCCTCGCCAACACCCACTACCCGATGGTCAGCGTCGTTGAGGGCAAGCATTTGAGGCGAGGGGTCGAGGGCCACCACCTCGCTGCCGCCGAAGATCTCGTTGGCGGCTCCGGTCCCGGCGCCGAGGTCGAGGACCCTCCCCCGGGGAAGCTGCTCGACCGCACGCTTTCGCCAGGCCTGGTCTCTTCCGAGCGACAGAATGGCGTTGAGGCGGTCGTAGCGGCCGGCTATATCCGAGAAGACGTCTCCGTTGCTCACGCCGCTGCCCTCGAGGCGGCGAACCATGGGCCGCCAGAGTCGCCCTCCGGCTGTACGAACCCTGGGATGGCACAGCATTTACTCGATGACATCGAACCCGGCGTACGGGCGGAGGACCTCGGGAACGATGACCGATCCCTCGCCGGTCTGAAAGTTCTCCATGATTGCGATCAGTGTTCGACCTATGGCAAACACCGTCCCATTGAGCGTGTGCACCAGCCGGCTCTTCCCGTCCTCGTCCTTGAACCGTATCCTCAACCGGCGTGCCTGGTAGTCGGTCGTGTTCGAAGTCGAGGTGAGTTCGCGGTATCGGCCCTCACCGGGGAACCAGCCCTCGATGTCGTATTTCTTGGCGGCGGACGCCCCGAGGTCGCCAGCGGACACGTTGACCACCCGGTATGGGATACCGAGGGCCTGGACGAGTTCCTCCTCACGGGCCAGCAGAAAGTCATGTTCGTCGCCCGAACTTTCCGGGTGAACGAACGAGAACATCTCGACCTTGTCGAACTGGTGTACGCGGAAGATCCCGCGGGTGTCCTTGCCGTAGGTTCCGGCCTCCACGCGAAAGCAGGTGGAGAATCCGGCATAACGGATCGGGAACTCCTCAGGATCGAGGAACTCGTCGCCGTGCATTGCGGCCAGCGGCACCTCCGAAGTGCCGGCGAGGTACAGGTCGTCCTCGCCGACCGAGTACACCTGGTCTCGATCCGCGGGGAAAAAGCCAGTTCCGAACAGGGCCTCCTCGCGAACCAGGACCGGCGGCACTATCGGCTCGAACCCATACCCGGAGAGGACATCGAACGCCCACCGGACGAGAGCGAATTCCAGCAGCGCCAACCGCCCCTTGATGATGCCGAACCGGCTTCCCGAGATCTTGGTGGCGCGCTCGATGTCGATCACACCCAACTCGGTGCCCAGATCGACGTGATCTTGCGGCTCGAATCCGAACTCCGGCGGATTCCCCCAGCGACTGATCTCTACATAGTCCTCCTCGGTAAGCCCCTCGGCGGCGGTGTCGTCCGCCAGGTTCGGGATCGTCACCCAGGTGGCCATGAACTCGTTGTCGAGCTCGTCGGCACGGCTCAGCATCTCCTTGTACCGGTTGGACAACTCGGCTGCGACGGCTATGGCGGCGTCTTTCTCGGCGCCTTCGAGACCGGCGATAGCCTTGCCTCCCTCTTTCTGGCGGGCCCGCAGCTCCTCAGCTTCGGCCCTGACCGCCCGTCGCTCGCCATCGAGGATGCGGAGGGCGGCGACGTCAACGGTCACGCTTCTTCGTGCCAGTCCGGCCTCGAGGGCCGCCGGGTCATCTCTCAGGATCGCAACGTCGATCATGGCGCGAGATGCTACCGGCCGAGGGCCGTGGCCACCGCGTCCTCCTCCTCCGGAGAAAGTGGCTCGGCGGAGACACCGGAGCGGATCTCTTTCGAGAACAGCAGCGTGTCGTCACGCGACACCAGGATCGACAGAAGGATGCCGTTGCCGCGCTCGTCCAGCATCGCGATCGAGCGGGACAGTCGCCCGGCGACGTTGCCGAAGGCGTCGTACGAGACGAAGCCCACTTTGGCGATCGCGCTCGGCATACGACCCTCGATATCTTGTAACCTGCGGTCCAGCGACGACATCCCAGCCTCCATCCCCTCGAGACGCACCCCGACCGAGCCCAGCAAGGCGATCACATTGCCGTCCTGCGGAACCGCCTTGACCCGAGCCCGGAGTTGATGCAGTTGGACTGCCTGCCACACCGCCAGCACGACGACGAGGAAACCAATGATGACGACGAGCCAACCGCTCACGCGTCCTCGTTTCGATAGAAGACCATGCGCCACGCGTTGTCCTCAGGCGATTCGTCCTGGGCGGTTCTGGCACGGATCACAAGCTCGTACAGCCCACCAGGGATCAGCTCGATTCCGTCGAACACGCAGGTCTTGGCGTCGCCCGGCGCCAGGCTGGCGACGGTCTGGGTGATCACGATCCGCGGCACGTCGCGATCTGCAGGGATGAGCTCCAGGGTCACGGAGATTTGCTCCTCGGTCTCGTTCCCCTCATTGGCGACGATGGCCTGTACGAGAAACGAATCGCTCTGCGGGACAATGGGTACGTTGTTGCGCTCGCCGACAGGTTCCGGCTCGGTGACGGCCGTGACCGAGATGTTGCGATGCTCGCCGAGCTCATACACGGACCTGAGCCGGGTACCGACGGTGCCGGTATCGAGCCTGACCGGCCCGTCGACATCGACAAATACGATTGCCTCGAAATCGCCTGAGGCGATCGAGTCGTCGAAGTCACCAACCCTCGCCAGAAATTCGACGTACGCGGTATCGCCAACGCGCAGTAAAACAAGTGCCTCATCGAGGGCCGACGCGTCGTCTTCATCGAGCACGGCAATGACCGCGTCGGCGAGCAGACCGAGGGCGCGTTCCCATGATCGGGTGGCGACCATGAGATACCCGTGTGCCTCGGCTGCGCTCGCCGGCACAATGACCGAATCGATGGCGGCGCCTGCCTCGGCAGCTGCCGCATGCATTACCTCTATCCGCCGCATCAACTCAGGACGATCGATGCCGGTCAACGAGTTGAACGTCGCCTCGAGATCGTCCGCCGCCTGGGATTGCTGTTCGACGGCCGTCTCCGTGACCGCAAGGTAGTCGGCGACACTGCGCGCTTCGGTTCGATTCCGGACCGCGAACAGGATGAGGCCCAGTACGACGGCCCCGATGAACACTGCCAGCAACCACCGACGGCGTCGCGACCGGCGTACGGGAGAGAATGAGGAGTACGCCATGGCGTGGGCGAGGGGGGACTTGAACCCCCACGAGTGTTACCTCACAGGTTCCTGAAACCTGCGCGTCTGCCATTTCCGCCACTCGCCCGTGGGATGCGAAAGGCTAACACGGGCATGGGATATGGCCCTTGGAGTGGCCCAAACGCCCGGCGCTCATACAATCCGACCATGCACCTCGCCAAGGAGATGGAACGGCGGCTGGAGCGCCTCGTCGACGGCGCCACCGCGGCCGTGTTTCGCGGAAAGATGCACCCGGTCGACATGGCAGACCGTCTCATTCGCCACGCCGATTTCGTCGAGTACGAGGGAGACGCCGGGCCACAAATCCCCAACGAATGGGAGATGCGGGTCAACACCCACGATATCCCGGATGGCATCGATCTCCGGGAGCTTGCAGCAGAGCTGGCCATGGCGGTGGAGGCCGCCGCTCGCGATCGCGCCTGGAAACTGGCTGGGCCGATTACCGTCGAGATCATCGTCGACCCTGAGGTCCCCAGAGGGCTAGCCGACTGTTCAGGAGAGTCGCGCCCCGGTCCATTGATCGCTTGGGGTCAGCTGGTTGCGACCTCCCCTCCGGTCGCCCTCGATATCTCCGACAACCGCAATATCGTTGGACGTGCCCTCGATTCGGATGTCGTTGCCAATATTCCCGAGGTGTCGCGGCGCCACGCCGTTATCGTCCGTCACGGCTCGGATGTCACCATCGCCGACTCAGCTTCGGTAAACGGCACTTTCGTCAACGGAGAATCGATCGGGTCCCGCGCAACGCCGATCGTTCCCGGCGACACGATCACCATGGGTGATATCGACTTCACCTTTCGACTCTTGTGAGGCCCCGATGCCCGCTCTGATCCTCAACGCTCTCAAGATCCTGTTTCTGTTGCTCCTCTTCCTATTCCTGTGGCAGATCGCCGGCGCCATCAGGGTGCACATCGGCGGTCGCGGCTCGGCGCCGAGGGGAAAGGGCGCCACCGAGCTTGTCGTACTCAGGGGCGATGTCACCAAGGGCAAACGAGTCAAGCTCAGAGGGTCGGGACACACGGTCGGCCGCAGTCCGGACGCAGACATCATCATCGATGACCCCTACGCCTCCGACTTTCACGCCAGGGTCAGCGCCGAAAACGGACAGACGCGCGTCGAAGACCTCGGCAGCACCAACGGCACCTATGTCAACGGACGCCGCATAACGGCACCGACTGGGGTGGTCAAGGGCGACACCGTTCAGATCGGAAAGACGATGCTCGAAATCCGATGATAAGCAGCGCAGACCGTACTTGGTACATGTCGGTTGCTACTTGGTACCCCTCCCTAGCCTGACGCATGGAAGCTATCGCCGAACCACAATGGTGTCCGCCATGAGATATGTTTGGGCGACCGCATCTCACCAGGGACGGGTGCGGGGACGTAACGAGGACGCCGTATACCCTGAGTCCTCCGGCTCGTCTGATCACGCCATCCTGGTTGGCGTCGCGGACGGGATGGGTGGGGCCATCGCCGGCAATGTGGCCAGCACGACAGCCCTCGTCGCCGCGACCGACGAGGACCCTTCCGCCGAGATTTCGATCGTGGAGCGGGTTGTCAGAGGAAACAGTCAACTCCTCAAGAAGATCGCACGGAACCCAGACTTGCGGGGGATGGGCACGACGATGACGCTCGGGCTGTTTCAGCCGGACGGAACACTGGAGCTCGGCCACGTCGGCGACAGCCGCGCCTACCTGGTCAGATCGGATGATTTCGAGCTGCTCACCACGGACCACACCGTCGTCGCCGATCTCGTTGCCCTCGGACATCTCGACCCGAGCGATGCCCAACGTCATCCGCAGCGTCATCTGCTGACCCGGGCGCTCGGGCTCGGGCCGGTGGTCGTCGATCATGAGACCGTGGAGCTCATCGATGGGGACCGAGTCCTTTTCAGCTCCGACGGTCTGACCACGATGGTCTCCGACGATCAGATCGGTGAAATCGTCACTGCCGGCAACGAGGTCGAGCCGACGGTGTGGGCTCTGGTCGAGGCCGCCAATACCGCCGGCGGGGTCGACAACATCTCGGTTGCCGTCGTCGACGCCCATGACTCGTAACGCCGAAGCGGTCCTCATCGCAGCCGTGGCAACACTCGCCTCGATCGGAGTGGCGATGGTGCAATTCGCCGGAGGCACCTGGCTGGACGCCGATGTTGCCCTCACCTTCATCGCCTTTGCCTTCACCTTCGGCCTGATTCACCTCGCGTTCCGGGCGTGGGCGCCAAACGCCAATCCTCTGATTCTTCCGATCGCCGGCTTTCTCGCCGCAGTCGGCTTCATCGAGGTATTCCGGATCGACCCGAGCCTGGCGGCATTGCAGCGATGGTGGTTGGCGATCGCGGGGATCTCGGCTGCTTTGGTGGTGTGGCTGTTGCGAGACTCCGGTGTGGCCGTGCTGCGACGCTACCGCTACCTGTTCCTGGCCGCCGCAATCGGCTTGCTGTTGCTTCCGCTCCTCCCGGAGAGCTGGCCGATCCACGGTGCGGTCGTCAACGGATCCCGCCTCTGGGTGCGAGTCACCGTGCCGTTCACCGACATCGACCTGTCCTTCCAGCCGGGCGAAGTAGCCAAGGTTCTGCTCACGATCTTCCTGGCGTCCTATCTGGCCGACCGGTCCGAAGCGATGGCGACCGTATCCCGCAGCATTGGGCCGATAAGGCTGCCGGAGCCGAGGCACCTCGGGCCGGTGCTTGTCGCCGCGGGGGCCGCCTTCCTCGTGCTGATGTATCAGAGGGATCTCGGCGCCTCGTTGTTGTTGTTTGCCCTCTTTATCGGGATGCTCTACGCAGCAACCGGCCGCGGCGTATACGTGGTCAGCGGGCTGGTCGCGGTGGTGGTCGCCGGTGTGGTGGCATACCAGCAGTTCGCCCACGTACGGGTGCGGATTTCGGCGTGGCTCGATCCCTTTGCCGACTTCACCGGGGCCGGCTATCAAACGGCACAGGGCCTGTTTGCGATGGGAAGCGGCAGCCTCACCGGATCCGGGCTAGGCCTCGGCCGCCCCGACCTGATCCCCGAGGCAACCACCGACTTCGTGTTCGCCGCAGTTGGCGAAGAGCTGGGTCTGGCCGGTTCGATTGCCGTCATCACCGCCTACGCCTTGTTCGTGACCGTCGGCATCGGAATCGCGTTGCGGTGCCGCGACCGCTTCCGTAAGTACCTGGCCGGCGGGCTCACCATCCTCGTTGGCATCCAGGCGTTCCTCATCATCGCTGGTGTCGTCCGCGTGCTCCCGATCACCGGGCTCACCACCCCGCTCATGTCGTACGGAGGCTCGTCTTTGCTCGCCTCGGCGCTAATCCTGGCCCTGCTCGGCCGCGCATCGCATGAGGAACGAGTATGAACGACCCACTGCGCCGCACCGCGTGGACGATCCTGGCCGGGTTCCTTGTCCTGGCGGTGGCGACCACGTGGATCCAGGCCGTGGCCGGTCCTGACTACCGCGACGACCCGCGCAATCCGCGCCTCGTCGCCTCCCGAGTCGGGAGGGAGCGCGGTGCCATCGTCAGCTCCGATGCCGTGGTAGCCGCCCGCTCCGACCCGAGCCCCGACACCTCACAGACGTTTGTCCGCAGCTATCCGGGCGGGGCGGACTACGCCCACACCGTCGGCTTCGTGTCGGTGCTGTTCGGCGCCCGCGGCCTCGAACGCGAGCGCGCCGGTGACCTCGTATCCAATCGCGACTCCACGATCTCCGGCGTGCTCAATGCGTTGATGGGGGGCGATCCCCGCCCGCGGGGCCTGCGCCTCACCATCGACGATGACCTCCAGAAGGTCGCTCTCATGGCTCTGGGTGACAACCGGGGGGCCGTGTTTGCCGTCGACCCATCGACGGGGGCGGTCCTCGTCGCAGCGTCGACACCAGGATTCGACCCGAACACCCTGATCGGACCCGATGCCCACCTTGCCGGCCAGCTGCTCGATGACGACCCCGACCAGCCGTTGCTGGATCGGTCCATCGCCACCACCTACCCGCCCGGATCGACGTTCAAGGTCATCACTACGGCCGCCGCTCTCGACGCCGGGATTGCCGGACCGTCAACGGAGTACCCGGACCCAGGGGCCCTCGTCCTGCCCGGCTCGACAGCGACGATCAGCAACTACGACGGCAAGGTATGCGTCGACGGCACCACGGTGACGCTGGAGGAAGCCTTCGTCCGCTCGTGCAACACGGTATTTGCCCGTCTCGGGATGGAGGTCGGGGCCGAGCAGCTGGTGGCCACGGCTGAGGCGTTCGGCTTCAACAGTGTCATCCCGTACGACCTTGAGATCCTGGCCTCGGCAATCCCAGAGGCGCGGTCATTCGCCGACGATCCGCCGGCAATTGCGCAGAACGCCATAGGGCAGCGTGACGTCCGAGCGACCCCGGTGCAGATGGCCCTGGTTGCCGCCGCCGTCGCCAACGGCGGTGAAATCATGATCCCGTACGTCGTCTCCGACGTGTTCCTTTCCGACGGGTTGATCGAGTCCTCGACCACCCCGATCGTGTGGCGGCGGGCGACGAGCCCTGCCAGTGCCGCGGTCCTCAGCGACATGATGGAAAGGGTGGTCGTCTCTGGGAGCGGGCGCAATGCAGCCGTCCCGGGCGTGAGGATCGCCGGCAAGACGGGCACGGCCGAGGTCACCGGCCAACCACCGCACGCCTGGTTCATCGGTTTCGGACCGGTGGACGCAGGCCCAGGCGAGCCGCAGATCGCGCTGGCCGTCGTCATCGAATCTGGTGGGTCGGCAGGGGAGACGGCGACCGGTGGCAGCGTGGCTGCACCGATCGCCCAGAAGATTTTCGCAGAGTTTTTCGAGTAAGGCCTCCGGTCTCCAGCAAGCCAGATCTGGCGACTCGGGCCGGGTACCGGCGACCGGGGACCGGGGACGCAGCCTCCTATACATTCCCTTTCCCCGTAGCATCTTTCCGATGGATGAGCGCACCCTGTCAGACCGGTATCGGCTTGTCGCGCACCTGGCGCGCGGTGGCATGGCCGACGTGTACGAGGCCGATGACACGATGCTCAACCGCAGGGTGGCAATCAAGATCCTCCACGCCAACTTCGCCGCCGACAAGGCGTTCGTCACCCGGTTCCGGAGAGAGGCGCAGGCAGCCGCAAACCTCAGTCATCCCAACATCGTCGCCATCTACGACTGGGGACAGGACGGCGACACCTACTACATGGTGATGGAGCTCATTGCCGGCCGGACGCTGCGCGAGATCCTGAAGTCGGAGGGGGCGCTCCTTCCGCGAAGAGCTGCCGAGATCTCGGCCGAGGCGGCAGCCGCCATCGAGGTCGCACACCAGGCCGGGGTGTTTCACAGGGACATCAAGCCGGGGAACATCATGATCACCACCGACGGAGCAGTGAAGGTCACCGACTTCGGGATCGCAAGGGCGCTCGACGACTCGGAGGAGCTGACCAAGACCGGTGCGGTAATCGGGACCGCCACCTACTTCAGCCCGGAACAGGCCCAGGGGCTCCCAGCAGACGGTCGATCCGACATCTACTCGCTCGGCGTCGTTCTCTACGAGATGCTCGCCGGCCGCCCGCCCTTCACCGGCGACAGTCCGGTGGCGGTCGCCTACCAGCATGTATCCGAGTTCGCCCCCACCGCGGTGATTCCGGGTCCGGCTGCGACCGCC
>JACZST010000068.1 GCA_022574065.1 Acidobacteriota bacterium | reverse complement strand
CAGCCAGGGCAGTAATTGGTTTCCCGGCCGCCGTGCACGATCCGCTGTATGGGGGCGCCACACACCGGGCACGGCTCGCCGAACTTACCGTGGACGCCCATGTCGGGGTGAAAGGCCGTCACCTTTTCTGGGAAGCCATCTCCGGTTTCTTCGATGCGCGCCGCAGTCCAGCGGTCGAGCACGTTGACCGCCGCCTCATGCAGGCGCTCGATCTCCTGGTCGTCCAGGTTGGTATTCATCTGGGTCGGGGAAAGCTTCGCACGCCACAAGATCTCGTCGGCGAAGGCGCCTCCGATGCCGGAGAAGAGCCGGGCGTCGGTGAGCGTCCGTTTCAGCGTATGCCGCTCGGTGAGCAGGCGCTCCTCGAAGGCTTCGCGGTCCAGGTCTGCGATCTCGGCGCCGCCGGGATCGAGTGCGGCCAACGATTCTTCTCCCTGAACGAGGTGCATCGTCGCTCGCCGCTTGGTTCCTGCCTCGGTGAGCAGCAGGGTCCCGTTGTCGAAATCGATGGCAGCGAGCCCGTATCGCTTCGGAACAGCCGCCCCGTGTTCGAGCCACTTCAGACGCCCTGCGACCATCAGATGGATCACGACGGTGAGATCCTCCTCGAGGTCGATGGCGATGCGCTTCCCGATGCGGTGGACTCCGGTGACTGCCTTCCCCTCGACGGCGGTCGTCGGGGGGTCGTAGGTTCGGAGCAGCGAGAAGCTGGCGACCCTCAGCTGCTCCAGCTCATGGCCGACCACCCGAGGGCGCAGTGCGTGCAGGTACGCCTCGATCTCAGGAAGCTCAGGCACGAGAAGTCGCAAGTCGCAAGTCGCAAGTCCTCCAGAAACGCGTGTCCATCGAGTGTCAGCGAATCGCCACGGTCGCTTTGAAGCTCTCGACTCTCGACTCTCGACTGTTTGCTCATCGGAACATGTCTTCTTCGGGCGGGCGTACCAGGTCGGTGGCGCGGCCTTCCCCGCTCAGGGCCAGCCCGCGTACGATCGCTGCAGGCACCCGGCTCGCCTTGCCCATCACCAGGTCGGCGGCGGCGGCGATCTCATCCACAACGGCTATCTCGGTGACGTCTAGGATCCTGCCGGATCCGTCGACCGAGCCGCGGAGATCGACGATGGCCGGCACCCCGGAGATGCCGATGGCGACGTCCACAAGACCCCGCCGCCACGGCCGGCCAAACGTGTCTGTGACGACGACGGCAATCGAGGCGCCGGTGGTTCGCTCGATCTGCATGCGCAGCCGGTGTGCCGAGCGATCCGGATCGACCGGCAGCAGCACGGCTGTGGCATCGTCGGTGTTCGATCGATCCACGCCCGCATTGGCACAGATGAACCCGTGGCGGGTCTTGGTGATCACGAGGTCCCCGCGGCGACGCAGGATGGTGTCGGCCTCGTTCTCGACAAGGCGGCGGTACGAGGCGTCGTCCGGGACAGCGGATAGGCGTCCCTCTGCCTTGGAGACGACCTTGTGAGTGACGACTACGACGTCGCCATCGACGACTGATTCGTTGGCGTCGGTGATCGCGTCGAGGAGCGCACCTCCCAGGTCGTCGCCTGGTCTGATCTCGGGGATACCCTCGATCGGGATGATCTCGAGCCGGGTCACCATCCGAGCGTCTCGAGTAAGTCGGTGGCGAAGCGCTTGCCAGCATCGCCCTCGTCGATCCTCGTGTTGAGGGCGTGAACGGCAAGATCCGGGCGGGTTAGTTGGTGTACGTCGACTGCGTCCCCGTCGTCGACGACCAGATCGGAAAGCAGCCCGTCGTAGGCGGCGGCGACGCCCTCGTTGCCGGGCGGAAGGCCGAGCGAGGCGAGCACGCGATCGGCCGGTCCTTTCAGCGGAACACCACCGAAGAGGGGGCTGATCGCAACCACCCGATCATGGCGGCGGACGGTGGCGGAAATGTCAGCTACTGCGAGGATCGGCCAGATGGAGAGCGGCGGGTTGGACGGCGCAATCACCACGACGTCGGCGTCGGTGATCGCCTCGATGACACCGGGGGCGGGGCGGGCTTCGGCAGCACCGGCGAAGGCCAGCTCCGCCACTTCGTCGCGCTGAGCTCGGATCACGAAGTACTCCTGGAAGGCAAGGCGCTCTCCGCTTGTGGTGAGGATCTCGGTTCGGAGCGGATCGTCGGTTGCCGGGAGGATGCCAAGATCGACGCCGAGTGCCTTTGCCGTTTCTTCGATCGCCGCTGACAGTGGTTGCCCATCGGCGAGCCGGGCGGTGCGCACCAGGCAGTTGGCGAGATCCCGGTCGCCGAGCCGGAATGTCGTGTCCTCGCCGAGGGCCGCCATCTGGTCCATGGCGGCGAAGGTGTCACCGGCGATGCCCCAGCCCTGGGGGCCTTCGATGCCGGCGAGGGTGTAGGTGATCGTGTCGAGATCGGCCGAGACATAGACCCCGTAGCGGACCTCGTCGTCCCCGACGTTGCCGACGATGGTGAGGTCCGTGGCAGGGAGTACCGAGGCGAGGGCGCGGGCGGCACGTGCTCCGCCGACTCCACCACCGAGAACCACGACCCGCGGATGATTGGAGTAGCGCGACTTCGTCTCTTGAATGGCGTCGTTCATGTCAGCTTCTCTCGCGGGAAGAACCGCGGCCTCCGTTGTGACGGCGATTCTCGTGCACGACACAGCAGGTCTTGCCGGCACCCTGGATGCGATCCGTCGCCAAGTGTACGGATCGGAGCAGATCATCGTGGTCGGTGGGGACTCGGACGCGCGCCGCTTCGCAGGATCCGAGGAAGTGGAGTGGGTCCCTGCTGTCTCGGGTGCCGTTGATCGGATAGGTACGAGCCACCTCTGGTTCGTTCGCAGCGGCGTCCAGCCCCGCGCCGACGCACTCGCTGCCCTGGTCGCCACCGCGACCGATCTCGATGCTTCGGTCGCCGGATCCAAGATCCTGGATCTCGACAACCCGGATCGTTTGCTGTCGGTTGGGTTCGCCACCGACGTCTTTGGAACGCCCTACAGCGGCCTCGATGAGGATGAGCTCGACCAGGGCCAGTACGACGTGGTGCGGGACGTCGCCGCCGTCGCCGGCGACTCAATGTTCGTCCGCAGGGATCTGGCGCGCGGGATCGGAGGTCCGGACCGGCTGATGCCACAGCTGGCGGCCGCCGTTGACTTTTGTCAGCGAGCCAGGTTGCGCGGAGCCCGGATCATCGTCGTCCCATCCTCGGAGGTTCTGGCCCCGGATCCCGGGCGCCGCTCGGAGCAATGGCTGGAGCGCGCCAGTCGCATCAGAGGCATGCTCAAGGTGTATGGGCCACTGACCGTCGCCTGGTCGGTGCCCGCCGCCTTCCTTTCCGGGTTGACCCAGGCCGCGATGTCTTTGCTGTTGGGACGGTGGCTGTTCTTCAGCTGGCTGCGCGCCTGGGGTTGGAACCTGCTGCGTCTCCCCGACACGGTTCGGGAACGGCGGAAGGCCAGACGCGGCCGCGAGGTCGGTGACGAGGAGCTGTTCCGCTACCAGGTCAGCGGTTCGCTGGCGCTCAAGGTCACGGCTTCGCAGCTCGCCGACCAGGTGAGGCAGCGACTCCCCGGCGAGGACACCACCTCCATGGAGATGATCGGTCGGGAGCTCCGCCGGCCCTCTTTCGTGGTCGGGATCGGTGCCGTCCTGTTCATCCTTCTCGCCGGCCGATCGCTGTGGGCCGTCGGCCTCCCCGCGGTCGGGTACAGCCTTCCCTTCCCCGATTCAGGGCTGGCCGGCCTCGACGCTTACGCGGGCGGATGGAATCCGGCTGGATTCGGCGGCGCCGAACCGTTGCAGCCATTGATCGCGCTCACCGCCATCGTTCGTCTCGCTGTGCTCGACTCCGGCCGCCTAGCCGAGTATGTGGCTATCACCGGTTCGGCCCTGTTAGGCGTGTGGGGCACCGTCCGGTTGCTCCGGGGGTGGGGGGTGACCGCGGTAGCCGGGACCATGGCCGGGGTCGTTTACGTGGCGGGATCTGCGGCGCAGGGGCTGGCGGCGGAGACTGCGATCGGGGCCATGATCGCCCTCGGGATGGTGCCCTGGGTGATGCGGCTGTCCCTGGCGAGGTGGCCGGCGACATCGCTTGGCCGGGTGGGCAGGGTCGCTGCGGTCGGGCTGACTACAGGCATCGTCGCCGTCGCATCGCCGTCACTGGTGCTGGTGGCGCTGCTGGCGCTTGTTGTCTGGGCGCTGGTAAACGTGAACGACGGAGTCGCCTGGAGGGCGGTAGCCGTCGGTGGGGCCGGTGTAGGTTTAGCGCTGCCGCTGCTGTTCCCGTGGGTCGGTGCCGCCGACCTCAATGCCTTCCTCACCGATGGTGCGCTGTACTCATCGACCTCCATCGTGGTCGCAGCGGCCGTCGTCGTCGCCTTGGTGACGGTTGTCGCCTCCGCTCCGGTGAGGCTCGCCAGGGTGGCCGGCTGGGCTGGGGTTCTCGCCGCCGGCGGCGCGCTTGGGGCACGGAGCTCCGCGTTCGGCGCAGGTTCCGAGATCGGCCACGCCGGGCTTGCCCTTGCCGCCCTCGGGTTGGCCGGTGTCACCGGGGCGGCCTTCGAGTCGATCACCCGTGTCGAGACCGCAGGGTGGCGCCGGATCGCGGGCGGCGTCGGCGTAGTCGCCGCCGCCGTGCTGGTGGCTGCCTCGAGCGTCGTGCTGATCGGCGGCCGAGCCGGGATTCCCGCCGATCGGTTCCGCGAGGCTTTCGCCTTCACTCAGGCCAGGCCTGGGGATCCGGCGGAGTCCAGGATCCTGGTTCTGGGTGGTCCCGGAGACCTCCCAGGCGATGAGCGGATCATCCAGGGCGCCACCTACCGGGTGGTGGCGGCACCGATGCCGGAGCTGTGGGAGGCAAACCTCGACGGCCTTCACCTCGCCGATCGGGAGCTTGACGACGTCCTCGAAACCATCATTGCCGGCGAGACGTCGCGTGCCGGTGAGGCGCTCGCACCGTTCGGGATTCGGTGGATCGTGATCATGCAATCCGATGAGGATGCGTCGTACGCCACAGCATGGAGCGATCGGCTGACCGGGCAGCTCGACATCGTGTCACTGAGCGCAGGCCTCGCCAACGAGACCTACGAGAACGAATCCGCGGGTGCAGTCCGCGCCGTGACCTCCGGCGCCACGGCCTGGGCCCGCGTCGGGGTCGGCTACGAGGGGACGTCTGAGACCGGGCAGCTCACCGTCAGGGAGAATGCGCACCAGCGGTGGGGCCCGGAGCCGTGGCAGCAGGGGGGCGTTTGGAATGAGGTGTCGGCGTCGACCGGGGTCTCCGGGTTCAAACCGATCGATGGGCGCAGGTACCAGGCGTACGCCGCGGCTTTCTGGGCCATCGTTCTGGTCGGATTCGCCTGGGCGGGCAGGAGATTCGGATGAGGAGGATCCTGGCCATCATTGCTGCAGTCACGCTCGGTGCCCTGGCGTGGATCCAGGTGGAGCCGTCGGCGCCAAACGAGCCAGGCCTTGGGTTCTCGGTACCGATCGACCCTGGGGGCGCCATCGGCGACCAGAGTGTCTGGTATTGCCCCTGGGTCGAGTCGGGAGCCGTCCGCGACTCGACCTACGACATCGGCGCCGCCGTCGATGTCGAGGCCTCGATCACCTTGCCCAACCCCAACCCGACGCTGGAGCCCGACACACTGGCCTTTGTGCTGCGGGGACCCGACGCCAGGAGCGTCGATACTGCAGAGCTCGCCAGGCGCGGTCCAACGCCGGGGATAGTCGAGTTCGACGACGGTCCGGCTGTGGTGTCGAACACCATGTGGACCGATGAGCTGTTGACCGGGGACCGATGCGTGGTGTCGGTGCCAAAGGTCTGGCATCTCGTCGGGGGCATCACCGCAGAAGGATTCACCCTCGAGTTGCGGCTGTTCAATCCGTTCCCTGAGGCGGCCAAGGTGACGGTCCAAGCGGTGAGCGAGTTCGGCAGCTCACCACTCGCTGGCTTCGAGGGCCTCGACGTCCCCGGCCGGTCGTGGATCACTGAGGATCTGTCGCGGGTGATCCCCTTCCTCGACAATGTGACGCTCACCGTCAAGGCCGACACCGGTCTGGTGATTCCCGCTCTCGTGCTGAACAACGGAACCGACGAAGCCTCCTGGATTGGCATCAGCCAGTCGGCTACATGGGACTTCCCGGTGACGAGCGTTCCCGGGCTCGAACCGACGCTGGTGCTTTCGAACACAGGCAACCTCCCGGCCAATGTCACCATCGACGTGTTCGCCACCGACGGCGCGATGCTCGAAGTGACCAGCCTGCTCGTTTCGCCACAGCAGCCGGTCCGTCTCCACCTCTCCGACTTCGCTACTCCGCCTTTCGGTGTCAGGGTTCGCTCCAACAGGCCCATCGGTGCGGTCATCCAGGCTGGTCCTCCCGGCACCTTCCCGCGCAGCGAGCTCGGCGATCGCCCAGACGAAGACCTGACGGCAGACGTCGCGCCAGGGGGAGACGACGGAGATGTCACCGAGAGTGGCGACGATGGGGTCCCCGACACCTACATCGGGTTGGCATCCACCACCGGCAACACCGACCCGGCGACCCGATGGCTTCTCACTGGGATCGGGGTGGTGCCCGCCGCCGACACCTCGATCTGGCTCATGAACCCCTCCGGCGACCAGGCGACGGTCACCCTCATCCCGCTCGGAGCCACCGCAGCCGGCCCCGACAAGATCATCGTCGCCCCCGGAACGATCGTCGAGGTTCCGTTCGCCGAGGTCTCAGAGACCGGGTTGACCGGCCTGATCGTCGACGCGACGGTGCCGATCAGCACCGGGCTGTCTATCGCCGGGAGCCGCGGCGTCGCCTTCATCGGGGGGATTCCGGTCGAATGACGATCGCAACACGCGTTGTGATCGTTCTTGTTGCCGCAGTCATCGTGATTGTTGTGATGCGCCTTGCCGGTCGGTTTCAGCGCCCGTCACACCCGCCGATCGACCTCGGCGACGTTGGCCCTCGTCCCGGTGTCGTGCTGTTCACGTCCACCGATTGCACCAACTGCAAGGAGGCCCTGGCCGTGGTCGGGTCTCTCGGTGTCGAGATCCGTGAGATCACGTGGGAGCTCGAGCCCGGCGTGTTCGAGAGCGTCGGCGTCGAAGCGGTGCCGCTCGTCACCGTTCTCGACGCGGGAGGACACATCGAGTTGCTCGCCGCCGGTGTGCCGCGGCAGAGGGCGTTGCGCCGCGCGGTCAGGCGCGCGGGGTTGGTGGAGTAGTCGTTCGCCTTCCGGGGATCTCGGCGAGTGGGCTGCTCGCTGAGCTCATGTTCGAGGCCGGCTTCCACAGCCCCGTCCGCTCGCAAGCTTCGCGCTTCCCCCACTTCGTGCAGAGAGGCGAAGACTCGCGCCCCGCAGCTCGGTTGATCCTTGGACTCATCTCGCCCCTCTCCTAAGTTCCAGCGTCCAACCCGGTGGGAGGAGACCGATGTCGATCGACCGCGACGTACTCGAAGCGGTACGCGAGATGGACGAGCACGAGCTCCGTCGGCTCTACATCCTGGCAAAGGCTCGCCTCGAGGCCCGCGGCATGACGCTGCCTGGCTCCGGTCCCCGGGTGAACCTTCGCCAGCAAAAGGTCCGTTGTGGCAAGGACAGCTGCACCCGCTGTCCGCACGGGCCCTACTGGTACGCGTACTGGTCCGAGGACGGTCGGAGACGGTCTCGCTACCTCGGGAAGCTCGAAGATGTGCCCGAGGCAGCTACTCGCGCCTAGAGGCTCCGCAAAAAGGGCGCGATCCGGTCTTTGTTGAAGAGATCAGTTGCGGAGCCGTGGCCCGAGCGGCCCGCCGCGAAGCGGCAGGAGCGGGGAAAATAGAGGCTCCGCAATGAGGGCGCGATCCGGTCTCTCCTGGCCAGGTTACCTGCGGAGCCGTGGCCCGAGCGGCCCGCCGCGAAGCGGCGAGAGCGGGGAAAATTGAGGCTCTGCAATGAGGGCGCGATCCGGTCTCTGTTGGCGAAGGCCGTTTGCGGATCCGTGGCCCGAGCGGCCCGCCGCGAAGCGGCGAGAGCGGGGAAAATCGCTCCATTTCTGCCGAGACGACCGTCGCCTATCGGTGCTTTTCGCGAGACCGCGCTACTGTTTCCTGCCATGGGAAAGCAAGAACCCAGCTCCGGATTGCGCTGCGAGGAATGCGGCAACGACTCCGTCATCCAGATCGAGCTCACGCTCCCCGACGGATCTGAGGTCATCTTTTGTTCGTGTCACCGGTGCGAGTCGAAGTGGTGGGATCGGGACGGAGACCACCTCGCGCTCGATGCCCTCGTCGACTTGAACCGCAGACACGCCTAACCACGCGCCCTAAGGGGCTTTTCTCACTAGCCTGCCCGTGGTGACGACCACTGCGCGGATAACCGTTCCGGAGTCCGCCCCGCCCCGCCGCACCCTCACCCCGCGCCAACCTGTGCCGACGTGGCTGATCGTTGCTCTGGTCGCTGCTCCGACCCTCCTCGTCGTGCTCATCATGTCGGGGACGCTTGGGACGATCGGTACCGGTTCCCTCATCCGGTTCCCCCAGTTGCTCGTCGCCAATACCCCGACGGGCGGCGACATGGGGGCACACGTGCTCCTTCCGCAGGTCCTTGCCGACAGCCTGCTTCCCTCCGGCCGGATCCTGGGCTGGTCCAACGCCTGGTACGCGGGGTTCCCGGTCCTCTACTTCTATTTCCCGCTCCCCGCATTGACCATCGTCCTCCTCGACGTTGTGCTCCCGTACGGGGTGGCGTTCAAACTGGTCACTATCGCCGGTCTTGTGGCCTTGCCCTTCGCCACCTACCTGTTGGTGAGGATGCTCGGCTACTCGCGGCCGATCGGCGGGGTGGCAGCGATCGCCGGGGGAATGTTCCTGTTCATGGAGAGCTACTCCATCTTCGGGGGGAACATCAAGTCGACCCTCGCTGGTGAGTTCTCCTTCTCCTGGTCGTTCGCCCTGTCCATCCTCTATCTCGGTGTCGTCGTGCGCGATGTCAGGCAGGCTCGTG
>JACZST010000067.1 GCA_022574065.1 Acidobacteriota bacterium | reverse complement strand
ATTGGGTATTCGTACCATGGTGCGGCTGACTCGGGTCCTTTGGGGTTACACAGGCAGCTGGTGATCAATTCTGGTTGATCGTCAAGCAGGTCGAATCGAAGTCGGTGCCACTCGCGGCCGCGTCGATGCAGTCGGTAACCGAGATAAAGATGACGTTGCCGGTACTGGTCCACACAGCACTGCGCTGGGTTTGTCCGCCAAAATCGATAGAGGCCGTCTGGATCTGCCACTCGTCCCCGGTTCCTCCGGTCCACGAATCGTAGAAAGCGACCATCTCGTCGTAGCGGTCCGCGGGAAAAATGGCGGAGACAAACACGGAGTCGCTCTGCGTGCCCGCCGCCATCACGTTGCCGCCATCCGGCACCGGGACGTTCAGCTCGTCCGGCAACTCTGCCCCCAAGCCAAACGAGAGGGAGCCCTCGTCGGATTCGATATTGATGGTGATGTCGTCGCCGTCACCGGATATCTCGACGTCGGCGTTGCCACCGATCGCTTGCTCCGCGATCCGCTCCGAGATCTCCTCTCCTCCACACGACGCCGCCAACAGTGCCAAGACGAAGACCAACGTAAGACGTTTCATGAATTCCCCCATTGGAGTTTTGAAAGCGGACTCTAAACCCATCGAGGTGATCCCACCTAAATGGGTATTACGTATACGTATTACGAACAGGAGCGCGGGCTTGTGGATCCTCAGAGTCGCAGCGGCTCCTGCAGGGTCGACACCAGCGGGCCGTCCTTGGTGATCAGCACCGTGTGCTCGAAATGAGCCGAAAACGACCCGTCGGCGGTGACCACCGTCCAATCGTCGGCGAGCATGGTCGTCTCCGCTCCGCCGAGGTTGAACATCGGCTCGAGCGCCAGCGCCATCCCGGTCTTGATCTTGAGCCCACGGCCCGGTGTGCCGTAGTTCGGGATGTTCGGCGATTCGTGCATCTGTTGGCCGATCCCATGCCCGACGTACTCGCGGACGACGCCGAACCCATGCGGTTCCGCGGTTGCCTCGACGGCGTAACCGATGTCGCCGAGGCGCTTGCCCACCCGCGCCTGGCGCAGCCCATTCCACAAAGCCTCTTCGGTGACGTCGATCAGCTTTTGCACCTCGTCGGCGACGTCGCCGACCGCAGCGGTGAAGGCCGCGTCACCGTGCCACCCTTCATAGATCGCCCCGGCGTCGATTGAGATGATGTCTCCGTCTCGCAACACATAGTCGCCGGGGATGCCGTGCACGATCGCTCTGTTCGGGGAGGTGCAGATCGTCGCAGGGAACCCGTGGTAGCCGAGAAACGACGGCCGGCAGCCGTGGTCCCTCACTACTTCGGCACCGATCGCTTCCAGGGCCGCGGTAGTCACCCCAGGAGCGATGGCCGCCCGGACCGCATCGTGCACCGCAGCGACGCAGCGTCCCGCGATTTCCATCTTGGCGAAGTCTTCCGGGGTCTTCTTGGTCAGGACCTTGGCGCCGGCCATCAGACCAGCGCCCTCACAACGCCGGCGAACACATCATCGACAGCGCCCATCCCATCGACCGCGACCACCTTGTCGCCGTAGGCGGCGACCATCGGCTCGGTTTCCTGGCGATAGACCTCGAGGCGGCGCCGAATCGTGTCTTCGTTGTCGTCCGCCCTGCCCTCGGCCGCCCGTTTCATGAGCCGGTCCACGATCTCGTCCTCGTCGACTTCGAGCAGCAGCGCCACCTCAACGGAGTCGTCACCCAGTGCCGCGGTCAGGGCTCGAGCCTGGGCGACGTTGCGTGGGAACCCGTCGAGCAGGTAGCCGCAGGCGGCGTCGTCGCGGGCCAGGCGTTCCTCGACGATGGCTACGACGAGGTCATCGGGCACGAGATCGCCTCCGGCCATGATGGACTTCGCCCGTTTGCCCAGCTCGGTCCCGGCGGCCACGGCTTCGCGCAGCATGACACCCGTCGACACGTGGGGGACACCAAGGGCTGTGGCGAGCATCGCCGCCTGGGTGCCCTTTCCCGCCCCGGGAGGCCCCAAGAACAAGATGCGCCGCCCCATCACTCGCGACTCGCGCCTCGCGCCTCGCGACTCAACTCAAGAACCCCTCGTAGTTCCTCATCATCAGCTGCGATTCGACCTGCTTCATCGTCTCGAGGGCGACACCGGCCACGATGATGATCGACACACCGGAGAGCCCAACCGGGACCCCGAAATACCATCCCATGATCGAAGGGAGCACGGTCACGATCGCCAGATAGAGCGCACCGGGGAAGGTGATCCTGCTCAATATGTACGCCAGGTATTCCTCGGTCGCCCGGCCCGGCCGAATACCGGGGATGTACCCGCCCTGGCGTTGGATCATGTCGGCTTGCTTCGCAGGATCGAACTGGATCGCGGTGTAGAAGTAGGTGAAGAACACGACCAACAGGGCGAGCAAGGCGATGTACCAAAGGCTCGGCGAGAAACCGCCGCCCGTCGTCGTCAGCAGGTTGTCGTTGATCCAATTCCTCACCGCGTTGCCCCACCCGGTCGGTGGCAGCACAGAGGCCAGCAGGGCTGGGAAGTACATGATCGAGGTTGCGAAAATCACCGGGATGACGCCGGCCATGTTCACCTTCATCGGGATGTAGGTGGTATTGCCGCCCATCACCTTGCGGCCGCGCACGCGTTTGGAGAACTGGACTGGAATCCGCCGCTGGCCTTGCTCGATGAACAGAATCCCCACCGTCAACAGAACCATGGTCCCAACGATGAGGATGAACACCCCGGTCGGTGAGCTGTTCAGCAGAATCCCCAGCTGGGAGGGGATCTGCGAGACGATCGAGATGAAGATCAGCAGCGACATGCCATTGCCGATCCCGCGCTGGGTGATGAGCTCACCGAACCACATCAGCAGAGCCGTCCCTGCGGTCATCGTGATCACGATGATCACAACGTTGCGAATGGTGTAGTCGGGGATCAGGTCGATACCGCCGGTCAGCTGGCCGGAATGGAACAAGAAGGAGAACCCGGTTGCCTGCAACAGGGCGATGATCACCGTCAGGTAACGGGTCCACTGGGTGATGACCTTGCGCCCGGTTTCACCCTCCTCCTGCAACGCCTGCAGACGGGGAATAACGACCGCCAGCAGCTGGAGAATGATCGACGCCGTGATGTAGGGCATGATCCCGAGGGCGAACACCGACAACCGGGTCAGCGCCCCCCCTGAGAACAGGTTGAGCACCCCGATGAAGCCCTGGTTCGCCGCCTGCTCGGAAAATGTCGCTATCGCATCCAGGTCGACGCCCGGCACCGGCACCGCGGCCCCGAACCGATACAGGATGAAGATGAAAAGGGTGAACAGGATCTTGTTCCGCAGATCGCGGATCCGGAACGCATTCCTGGTGGCGGTGAGCATGGCGGTCATAGGAAGTACCTCGTAGACGTTACCCGAGACACAGGTCCTGCTTTACGACAACGTGTACGGAAGACGCAAGACGCAAGATGCAAGTCGCAAGAGGAACCGGTGGTTGCAGAACGCCAGACGCGGTTACCTCTCTGCTTGAGACTTGAGACGTGTGACTCAAGGCTCCGGGCTCTCGACTCATCACTCGACCACCTCTACCGCGCCACCGGCGGCTTGGATCTTCTCAACCGCTCCGAGCGAGAAGGCATGTGCCTTCACCGTGAGCGCCCGATCGATATCGCCCTCACCAAGCACCTTGACCAACCCGCGGTGCTTGACGAGCCCTCTGGCGCGCAAATCGTCGACGGTCACAGTACTGCCATCCTCGAATTCCGCCAGGCGTCCCACGTTGAGAACGGTGTACTCGACACGATTCGGGTTGGTGAAGCCGGGAAGTTTGGGCATGCGCCTCTGCAGGGGCATCTGTCCGCCTTCGAAGCCGCGACGCACCTTGCTCCTCGCCTTCAGTCCCTTGGTCCCCCGCCCGGCGGTCTTGCCGCGTCGGCCGGCTTCACCCCTGCCAACGCGAATCTTTCGTTTCTTCGATCCCTCAGCCGGCCGAAGGTGATGGAGTTGCAGCCTCATCCCACTTCCTCCACATCGAGCAAATGCTGGGCGCGGAACACCATGCCGCGTACATCCGGGGTGTCAGGGCGTTCAACGCTTTGCCTGATCTTGCGCAGGCCAAGGCTCTCGACGGTAGCTCGCACCTTCGGCTTCTCCCCGATCGTGCTCTTCACCAGAGTGATCTTCAGGTTTTTGGTCTTGGTCGCCATCACTTGGCCACCTCGCTCTTCATGAGCTCGGCCGAGCGGTAGGCGGCCAGAAGCGCCGGCGGGAACAGCTCTTCCGGCTGCTTGCCGCGGGCCTTGGCGACCTCGTCTGGGCGCTGCTGGCTTTGCAGGGCCCGGACGGTCGCCTTGGCGACGTTGACATGAGTGGCGGATCCAAGCGATTTGGCGAGCACATCCTTGATCCCGGCTGCCTCGATGATCTGGCGCACCGCGCCTCCTGCGATGACACCGGTACCAGGGGAGGCCGGCTTCAACAGCACGCTGGCAGCCCCATACCGACCGATCACCGTATGGATGGTGGTCTGCCCGGCCATCGGCACCGAGAACATGCTCTTGCGGGCGATGTCCATGCCTTTCTGGATCGCCATCGGAACCTCCTTGGCCTTCCCGTACCCGATACCGACCCGACCCTTGCCGTCGCCGACGGTGACGAGCGCGGTGAATGAGAAACGGCGCCCGCCCTTGACCACCTTGGCCACCCGATTAATGGCGATGACCCGCTCATCGAACTCTGACTCGCGACGATCCCTGCGATCTCTGCGGCCTCCGCGATCTGTCATCAGAACTCCAACCCCGCTTCCCGAGCTCCTTCGGCGAGCGCCTTCACCCGCCCGTGGTAGGCGAACCCACCCCGGTCGAAGACGATGGCATCGATCCCAACATCCTTGGCCCGCGACCCGACTAGCTTGCCTACCTCAACCGCCATATCAACGGTGACGCTCTTGCCGGCCAAGGTGCCCTCGCGTGACGATGCTGCTGCGATGGTGACGCCGGCATCGTCGTTGATGACCTGAGCGTAGATATGCCGGTTGGATCGAAACACCGCAAGGCGCGGACGTACCGACGTTCCGTAGACCTTTTTCCTGACCCGGAAGTGACGGCGGCGTCGAGCATCGGTGCGTGAACCCCTCATACCGCGACTCCCGCTTTCCCTGCCTTGCGGCGAACATGTTCGTCGACATAACGTATCCCCTTGCCCTTGTACGGCTCCGGGGGACGCGCGGCGCGGACGTCGGCCGCGATCTGGCCGACCAGTTGTTTGTCAATTCCTCTGACGAAAATCTTTGTCGGCTCCGGCACCTCAAACTCGATGCCGTCCGGCGCCTCTACCGTCACCGGATGCGAAAAACCGACCTGGAGCTCGAGCGTCGATCCGCGCAGTGCGGCGCGGTACCCGACACCGACCGCCTGCAACTCCTTCACGTAGCCCTGGGAGACCCCGATGACCATGTTGTTGATCAGGGCCCGGTACAGGCCGTGAAGGGCTCGGCTCTGGCGCTCGTCGTCGGAACGCGTCAGCGTGACCACGCCATCATCGACGCTGGTTGTGATTCGCGGATCGATCGTCTGGCTCAGGGCTCCTCTGGGGCCCTTCACCTCGACCACGCCATCGGTGGCGGTGACCTCGACCCCGGAGGGCAAGGTGATCGGGGCGCCGCCGACACGGCTCATCACCACACCTCACACAGGATCTCGCCGCCGACGTTACGCCGGCGTGCTTCGCGGTCGGTCATCACCCCATCCGAGGTGGAGACGATGGCGACACCGATACCACCTCGGACCCTGGGTACATCCGACGCTCCCTTGTACACCCGGCGCCCCGGTTTGGACACGCGGGTCAGGCCGGTCAAGGCAGAGACGTGATCCTCGTTGTAGCGGAGGCGGATGGCGAGCTCCTTGCCGACCCGGGCGTCGACGACGGTGTACCCGTCGATATAGCCCTCCTCGGCGAGGACGCGCGCCACCTCTTCCTTGAGCTTGGAAGAGGGCATCGACGCCTCCGGGTGCAGGACCAGCATCGCATTCCGGATGCGAGTGAGCATGTCGGCGATTGGATCGGAGTGCACAACTACCACGACGCCTTTCGCACCCCGGGAAGCTCACCGTTGTGGGCGAGCTCTCGAAAGGCACTCCTCGACATCCCGAACTTTCTGAAGTATCCGCGAGGTCGACCGGTTACGCCGCACCGATTCCGGTACCGCGTGGCGCTGGCGTCACGCGGCATCTTGGCAATCGCCTGGTACGCCTCACGCTTGTCCGCATAAGGTGCCTCAGGGTCCTTTATGACCTTGACCAGCTCGGCGCGCTGATCGGCATAGCGCTCTACGAGCTCTTTGCGGCGATTGTTCTTCACGATTTTTGAGGTCTTCGCCATCACACACCCGCCTGCTGCCGGTGGAAGGGGAACCCGAAAGCCTCGAGTAGCGCCATCCCCTGTTCGTCATTCTCCGCGGTCGTTACGAACGTGATATCCATGCCACGCACCGTGCCCACCTTGTCGTAATCGATCTCGGGGAAGATCAGCTGTTCGGTCACGCCGAAGCTGTAATTGCCGCGGCCGTCAAATCCCTTGGGGTTCAGCCCCCGAAAGTCCCTGATCCTGGGGATGGCCAAGGCGATGAGGCGGTCGAAGAACTCCCACATGCGGTCGCCCCGCATCGTGACCGAGGCTCCGACGGGGACTCCCTCGCGCAACTTGAAGTTCGAGATCGACTTTGTCGCGTAGGCCACCTTCGGCCGCTGTCCGGTGATCGTGCTCAGCTCGTCAACTGCAGAGTCGATCTGCTTGGCGTCCTGGGCGGCTTCGCCGACGCCCATGTTCACCACGATCTTCTCCAGGCGCGGGATGCGCATGACGTTGTCCAGCTCGAGTTCGGTCGCGAGGGCAGCGGCGATCTCGTTGTCATATTTCTCCTTGAGGCGCGGGGTCATTCGAGCTCACCTTCGCACTTGCGGCAGACGCGGTACTTATTGCCGTCGTCGTCGAACCGGAACCCGATCTTGGTCGGCAGCCCGCAGCTGGGGCACATGATCATCACATTGGAGGCGTTGATCGGCATGTCCTTGTCGATGACCCCGCCCTGCATCGTCTGGCCGGTGGGCCGCTGATGCCGTTTGGCGGTGGCCACCCCTTCAACGATGATGCGGTTCTCGCTCGGGAACACCTTGGCGATCTTTGCCTGAGTGCCGATATCCTTGCCCGCGATGACCATCACAGTGTCACCGGTCTTTAGTTTCATCACAACACCTCCGGTGCCAGCGAAACGATGCGCATGAACTTCTTGTCGCGCAGTTCGCGTCCGACCGGACCAAAGATCCGGGTTCCCCGAGGCTGCTGCTGGTCGGTGATCAGCACACAAGCGTTGTCATCGAATCGGATGTAGGTGCCGTCCTTGCGACGGTTCTCCTTCTTGGTCCGCACGACGACAGCTTTTACGATCTCACCCTTCTTGACGGATCCGCCGGGTATCGCGTCTTTGACGGTGGCGACAACGGTATCGCCGAGGCTCCCGTATCGCCTGCCGGAACCGCCGAGGACGCGGATGACCAGTACTTCCCTGGCGCCGGAGTTGTCAGCAACCTTGAGGCGCGATTCCTGCTGGATCATCTCGCCCGCTCCACGATCTCGTCGAGGCGCCACCGCTTTGTCTTAGAGAGTGGACGGGTCTCTGCGATGCGGACGGTGTCACCGACGTTGGCCTCGTTGCCCGCGTCGTGGACGTGAAAGCGCCTGCGCACCGGCACGGTCTTGCCGTACTTTGGGTGCCGTTTGGAGTCCCGCACCTCAACGGTCACGGTCTTGTCTCTGGCGTCGGAAACGACGACTCCGACGCGTACCTTGCGACGCGTGCGTTCCATCTACGCCTCCTCCTGCTGTGTGTGCCAGGCTTCGATCTCCTGCTCGCGCATCAGCGTCTTGACCCGTGCGATGTCGCGCTTCACCTCACCCAAACGCTCGGTGTTGTCGAGCTGGTTGCTGACCATCTGGAACCGAAGGTTGAACAGCTCCTCTTTGGACTCATCGAGCGTCTCTTCGAGTTCCTTGTAAGTCATTGCCCGGAGCTCGGCCGCGTTCATGTGTCTTCCCGCCTGACGAACCTCGTCTTGACCGGGAGCTTGTGCGCAGCCAGGCGCATCGCCTCACGGGCGAGGTCCTCATCGACACCGGCCATCTCGAACATCACACGCCCCGGCTTCACCACCGAAACCCAATATTCGGGGTTGCCCTTGCCCGATCCCATCCGGGTCTCGGCCGGCTTCTCCGTGATCGGCTTGTCCGGGAAGATTGTGATCCAGACCTTCCCACCCCGCTTGATCTTGCGGGTCATCGCGATACGGGCAGCCTCGATCTGGCGAGCGGTGATCCAGCCGGGTTCCTGAGACTGGAGGCCATAATCTCCGAACGACACCTTGGTGCCGCCTTTCGCCTTCCCCTTCATCCGGCCCGTGTGGACCTTCCGGTACTTGGTGCGCTTTGGCATGAGCATCAGCCGGCGCCTCCTTCGGAGTCGCTGTCTGATGAGTCTTGAGTCGAGAGCCCAGAGTCCGGTGTGTCGTCTTGCTCTCGACTCTCAACTGTTGACTCTCGACTCTTCGGGTGCGTCTTCGCCGCCGTGAAGCCTGCTGCTTGGGCCGCTTCCTCGGTGTCGAACCAGACCTCGGCCTTGGTCCGGTTGTACATGCTGCTGTCGGGACGATGGAAGAGCATCGAACTCTCTTTGCCCTTGATGGAGAATCCTGCAGGTGGTTCTCCCTCACCTCTCCAGGAGCCTTCGACCACAGGCTCGGAGGCGATGCTTGCAGCTTCCTCGGCTGACGCCTCGACCATGCTTTCTGCTGCCTCGGGCAAGCCCTCGGCAGTGACTGCGTCTTCGCGTTTGGCCTTTTCGGGCAGCGATTCGGTGGCGACCACTTCCTCGGGGTCGGAACTCTCGACTCTCGACTCAGGACTCTCGACTGATTCGGTGGCGACCACTCCCTCGGGGTCGGAACTCTCGACTCT
>JACZST010000066.1 GCA_022574065.1 Acidobacteriota bacterium | reverse complement strand
TATAAGACCGGCCAGCACGAAATGCTTCGGGCCAGAGCCAGGGCCGAGGAGGCCCTGGGTGTCGAATTCGACATCAAGGCATTCCACGACACCCTGTTGGGTGCCGGATCGGTGCCGATGCCAACCATGCACCGACTCATCGACGAGTGGGTGAGCCACATTGCTCCCCCCTCAGGGGGGAGTCCCGCCCGTCAGGGCGGGGAGGGAAGCCAAACAGAGGGCGCGGTAACGCCTTGACCGCCTCCGTCTCGCTGCGCTCGGCACCTCCCCCTGAGGGGGAGGCAAGAAAGTGACCTCTTTTCGCTTCATCTTCATGGCCGATTGCCAGCTCGGCGCCTACGCAACCTTCAGTGGGATGAACGAGGACGACATTGCCGCCTTCGATTCCCGCGGGATGCGGGTTGAGATCGTCCCCAGGGTGGAAGGCTTCGCCTGGGATGCCGAGCGTTACCGGTCGGCGATCGATATGGCGAACGCGATCCGTCCCGAGTTCGTGGTGATGGGCGGCGACATGACCGACGACGCCGTTGATCCGGACCAGGTCGAGGAGCTGCTCCGAATCACCTCGATGCTCGATTCGCAGATTCCCATACTGTGGGTTCCTGGCAACCACGACATCGCCGCCGACACGGTGGCTCCGACGACGGCCAGCATCAGTGCCTACCGCGACGTGTTCGGCGCCGACTATTACGGCTTCGACCATGGCGACGTGCGGTTCGTCGTCCTCAACACCGTCGTCATCGATCACCCGGAGAACGTGGAAGACGAGCTGGCCGAGCAGCTTGCCTTCGTCGAATTCGAGTTGTCCCGGTCGGCTGAGCGCTCGCATACCATCATGCTCGGCCATCATCCGCTGTTTCTCAGTTCCCCCGATGAGCCGGACACGTACTGGAACATTCCGGCCGCACGTCGAAGCACGCTGCTCGATCTCATCCACCGGCACGGGATAACGATCGCCTTCGCCGGCCACTGGCACCGCAACTCGCTCGCCTACGACGGGGACTTTGAGATGGTGACCTCCGGTCCGGTCGGCTACATGCTGGGCGACGATCCATCGGGGCTGCGGATCGTCGACGTCGGGCCGGAGCGAATCCTGCACGAATACGTACCGCTCAGCTGAGACTCGACGCAGACCTGTAGCAGACCGGTATCGTCTGGCGACGAATGGCGGGAGGAAGAGTCTGAGCACACCAGTCATCTTTGCGGTCGACGATGATCCCCAGGTTCTCAATGCGGTCAGACGTGACTTACGGTCACACTTTGCCCCCGAATATCGGGTGCTCGATGCCGGTTCAGGGGCAGAGGCACTCGAAGCCGTCGAAGCACTGAAGGCCCGTGGGGACACGGTTGCGCTCTTCCTCGTCGACCAGCGGATGCCGTCGATGACGGGCACCGAGTTCCTCGTCGAGGCCCGCAAGACCTATCCCGACGCCAAACGAGCTCTGCTCACCGCCTATGCCGACACCGACGCCGCCATCTCGGCGATCAACGAGGTGGATCTCGACCACTATCTGATGAAGCCGTGGGATCCGCCGGAGGACAACCTGTACCCGATCCTGGATGACCTCCTCGATGACTGGGTGGCCAACACGCCGGCACCGTTCGACGGCATCAGGGTCGTTGGCACCACCTGGTCACCGGCTACCCACGATGTGAAGGACTTCCTGGCGAGAAACCAGGTCCCGTACCGGTTCCTGGACATCGAACGAGACGAGGATGCCGCCGCCATCGTCGACGCCGGCTCCGATGGCGCCGGCTCGATCCCGGTCGTGCTCTTCCCAGACGGCACCAGCCTGGTCCAACCCGAGCGGCGCGCCCTCGCCGAGCAGGTGGGCCTGCGGACCGAGGCGGACAACCCGTTCTACGACCTGATCATCATCGGGGGTGGACCGGCTGGGCTGGCCGGCGCGGTGTACGGGGCATCGGAGGGGCTGAGCACCGTGATGGTCGAGGCCGAGGCACCCGGCGGCCAAGCTGGGACGAGCAGCCGGATCGAAAACTACCTCGGTTTCCCTGCCGGTGTCAGCGGTGGCGATCTAGCGCGTCGAGCCGTCACCCAAGCCACCAGGCTGGGTGCGGAGATCCTCAGCGCCACCGCGGTCACCGAGGTCAAGACCGAAGACCAGATCAAGGTCGTCACCCTCGACACCGGTGACCAGCTCAGATGCCATGCACTCATCATCGCCAGCGGCATGGCGCTGCGAAAGCTCAGCGTTCCCGGCTACGAACGCTACGAGGGCGCCGGGGTCTACTACGGTGCCGCCCTCTCCGAGGCCGCCAGTTACAAGGACCGTCACGTGTTCGTGATCGGCGGGGCGAACTCGGCTGGGCAGGCAGCGATGCTGTTTGCCCGCTACGCCTCAACGGTGTCGATGGTGGTGCGGGGCGAGTCCCTCGTCGCCAAGATGTCGACGTACCTGATCGACCAGATCGACGCCCAGCCGAACATCGAACTGATCGCCAACACCCAGGTCGTCGCCGTCGAGGGTGAGGAGCGCGTCGAGCGCATCCGGCTCAAGAACAACTCAACAGACGAAGAAACCGTTCAGGAGGCTGCCGCCATCTTCATCTTCGTGGGGGCTGTTCCACACTCCGATTTTGTCGCCCACCTCGTCGCCCGCAACGAGCGTGGCTTCATCTACACCGGCCCCGATCTGGTGCTGGCAAGCGAAGACTTTCGTTGGACCGAGGGTCGCGACCCTCTGGGTCTAGAAACGAGCGTCCCCGGAATATTCGCCGCCGGTGACATCCGCCACGATGCCATCCGTAGGGTGGCATCCGCAGTCGGCTCCGGGTCGGTTGCGGTGACCCTGGTCCATCAATACCTCGACACGGTGTGACGCGGTGCGAGAGGAACTCCGCGCCGTCCCCCTCTTCGCCGATCTCGCCGACCACGACCTCGACTCCCTGGCCGAAGGCGCCACCGTGGTGTCCCTCGCCCCAGGCGAGCTCCTGTTCAGCGAAGGGGACGACGGTGATCAGGCGTACGTGATCACCGACGGAGAGATCGAGATCGTGAAGATCACTGGAGAGCAAGAGGTCCTGCTGGCCAGGAGGTTTCCCGGCGAAGTCATCGGCGAGATGGCACTGCTCGACTCCGCGCCACGCATGGCATCCGGTCGGGCGGTCGAGGAGACCACGCTCATCGCCATACCGAAGAGCCAGATGGATCAGCTGCTCGAGTCCAGCGCGACCGCAGCGAAGGCTCTGTTCTCGGTGTTGCTGGCCCGGTGGCGGCAGACCGAAGCCAGCCTGCGTCAATCCGAGCGCATGGTTCAGCTTGGGACGCTTACGGCGGGACTCGCCCATGAGCTCAACAACCCTGCGGCCGCAATCGCCAGAGCCTCCGGGATCCTAGGGCCGGAACTCGAAGCCTATGGACGCGCCATTTCCGCACTCGGCCGCATCGGCATCGCTGCCGATGCGCAGAACCAACTCGACGAGTGGCTGGCCGCTGCGGCACAACCCGGTCCGGTGATGGGCTCACTCGAACGCTCCGAACGTGAGGAGGAGCTCGAACCTGCCCTCGGCGCAATCGGCGTCGCCGAGCCCTGGGCCGTGGCGACCGAGCTTGCCTTCGCCGGATGGGGATCCGACACCGTGGTGTCAGTCGGCGAGGCCTTCGGTGGTGACGCTCCCGTGGTACTGGGGGCCATCGCCATGACCCGCAATGTGTCGGAGTTGCTACGCGAGATCAATGAAGGAGCGGGGCGCATGTCCGAGATCGTCGGTGCGTTGAAGTCGTACACGCACCTCGATCAGGCTCCGATCCAAGAGGTCGACGTGCGCAAGGGCCTCGAGGACACGCTTCTCATCCTCAAGCCGAAGCTGAGGGACATCGACGTCGAAATCGAGTTCGGGGAGGTCCCCGAAATCACTGCCTATGCCAGCGAGCTCAACCAGGTTTGGACCAACCTCATCGACAATGCCGCCGACGCCATTACCTCCTCTGGCAGAGAGGATGGAATGGTGACCCTCCGCACCTCCGCCGATGACGGCACCGTCACCGTCGAAATCGAAGACAACGGGACGGGGATCCCAGAGGGTGACTTGGACCGGATCTTCGACGCCTTCTTCACCACCAAACCGCCTGGTTCGGGGACCGGCCTCGGCCTCGACATCAGCTATTCGATCATCGTGCACAAGCACCGCGGCGCCATCACCGTCGATTCCGAGCCAGGGCGAACGGTGTTTTCCATCAGGCTCCCAGTCGCCGGACCCGACGAGGGATCTCGTGCACCCCCCAAGGGGTAGGCTCACTCCATGGCCACAGCACAACGCGAACTCTGCGATGAGCTCCAGAATGTCCCGCTCGAGGACATGCCTTCGGGAGGCTGCATCGAGTGCCTGGAGATGGGGGACACCTGGGTGCATTTGCGCTATTGCGTGACCTGCCAAGAGACCAGGTGCTGCGACGATTCCAAGAACACGCACGCCAGGGAGCACGGGATCGCCGCCGGACATCCCGTCATCCGCTCCAAGGAGCCTGGCGAGGCCTGGGCGTGGTGTTACGAGCACGGGGCCGGGACGCGTCTCGCGGTTTCGGCATAGGTATTACTCGTAGTTGATGTTTCGGCTACCAGCTACGGCGCGGCGCAGCCGGGCCTCGCGGAGAGGGAGGGATTTGAACCCTCGAGGGAGCTTGCACCCCCTACTCGCTTAGCAGGCGAGCGCCTTAGGCCGCTCGGCCACCTCTCCAAGATCCGTATTACGTACCACGTAGTCCGAGGTCCGAAAACGAACCACCGGTTGCGAACGACAGGGTACTGGCGTGCAATGCCGAGCCGCGGGCGTATCTCGCAACCCAATGTTCGGCTCGTGGATGTGATAGGGCCCGGCGGAGCCGGGCCCCGCGGAGGGAGTGGGATTTGAACCCACGAAGCGGGGATACCGCTTACACGCTTTCCAGGCGTGCGCACTCGGCCAGACTATGCGATCCCTCCGTAGGGTGTGAAAGTGTAGAAGGAGGGTTCTGGCAAATGAATGCCGTCGACGCGATGGGAATCGCCCTCGAGCAGGCAGGCCTCGCGGTCGAGCACGGCGATGTGCCTATCGGTGCCATCCTCCTCGATTCCTCGGGTGAGGTGGTTGCGGCCGATCACAACCGGCGCGAGGAGCGAGGCGACGTTACCGCCCATGCCGAGCTGCTTGTGCTCTCTGCACGATCAAGAGAGATCGGCGACTGGCGGCTCCATGGGCACACGATGGTCGTCACCCTGGAGCCGTGTGCGATGTGTGCCATGGCCGCGGTGTGGGCGCGAGTGGACCGCATCGTCTACGGCGCCGCCGATCCCAAGGCCGGAGCTGCATGGAGCCTGTACAACATTCCTCAGGACGAGCGACTCAACCATCGGTGCGACCTCGTGGCCGGTATACGCGAGGACGACGCGGCCAAGTTGCTCGAGTCCTTCTTCTCTGATCGAAGGTAGGCACCGGTACACTCGGGGGCCGGCGCCTGCGGCGCCAGCCCGTATTACGTATTACGTACAACGTATTACGACGCGGATACGTGATACGTACTCTGGAGGGGTGACAGAGCGGACGAATGTGACGGTCTCGAAAACCGTTGGGCCGGTTTCGGTCCCGTGGGTTCAAATCCCACCCCCTCCGCGAGGCCCGGCGCGTGGCGCCGGGCCGTAGTCCGTACCGGATACGTGACACGAGATACGTGCTCTGGAGGGGTGACTGAGCGGACGAAAGTACTGGTCTTGAAAACCAGCGAAGCGCAAGCTTCCGTGGGTTCGAATCCCACCCCCTCCGCGAGGCCCGGCGCGTAGCGCCTGGCCGTATGACGTAATTGCGTATTACGTGCTGCTTACAACGTACCGGACACTCCATGTGCGCACGGTCAACACGAGCGCCGGAAAACCGGGCTCAGGCCATGACACGATTGGACCGTACGCATCACCACGCTGAGTGGTATCGTGGGAGCCACGCTGGGCGGAGGCACCCGGCAGACATGGGCTTGGGGAGGCATGTTGGATCGCAGGGTGTTGCTCTTCGCATTCGCACTGTTCGTTCTTTCCTTCGCCGACTGGGCGTTCACCAGCGTCGCGCTCGACCTCGGCGCCGTGGAGGCCAATCCCCTCCTGCAAGGCATCGTCACCTCACCAGGCCAGTTCTACCTGCTCAAGGTGGTGCTTGCAGGCGCTGTTTCCCTGGCCGCCGCGCTGATAGTTCGGTCCAAGCCGGCGTTCATGGTCCTGAGCAGCGTCGTCTTCATGTATGCCCTCCTGATCCTGTGGAACGTCACCACCCTGCATCGGCTGATTTGACGAGTACCGAGTCGCAAGTCGCAAGTTCCGCTCCTCTACCCTCGCACTATGCGCCTCGAACCCGCGGACTTCGATGAGGCCAATGCCGATCCGGAGACCCTCGCCCTCAATGAGCAGCTGGAGCGGCTGACCGGCAAGCTCCCCAACCTGCTCGAGGTTGGCATCGAGCCGCTCCGCCAAGCTCAGGAGCAGGGACGCGGGGCCTTTGGCCCAATCGAGTACTCGGACCTCGCCAGGAATCAGACGATCCCAGGGCCCGCCGGCGACCTCGGGATACGCATCTTCATCGCCGATCGGGTCGACGGCATCTACCTCCACTTCCATGGGGGCGGATGGGCCATGGGCTCGGCGTCCGATCGAGATGGCCGTCTGGAGGCGATTGCCCGCAACTCAGGTGTCGCCGTTGTCTCGGTGGACTACCGCCTGGCCCCGGAACATCCCTACCCCGCGGCATCGGACGACAGCGAAGCGGCCGCGCGGTGGGTGGTCGAGAACGGAGCCGAGACGTTCGGATCCGACCGGATCGTCATCGGTGGCGAGTCGGCAGGTGCGCATCTCGCCGCCACCGCAATGCTGAGGCTGCGGGACCGGCACGGTTTCACCGACTTCGCTGGGGCCGTCTTCGTCTACGGGTTCTTTGATCTCTCTCTCACCCCCAGCGTTCGCAACTGGGGTAAGCGCCCGCTCGTCGCCAATACCGACGGGCTTCGGTGGTTCGCCGAGACCTACGCCGCCGGGGCCGACGTGGCCGACCCGGACCTGTCACCCCTCCACGCCGACCTCACCGGCCTTCCCCCGACACTCATCGTCGTCGGAACCCAGGACCCCCTCCTCGACGACTCGCTGATCATGGGCGCCCGCCTGGTCGCTGCAGGAAGCGACGTCGAGCTGCACGTGGCGACGGGGGCGGCGCACGGGTTCACCTCGTCCTCCATCCCGGCATCGGAGCGTGCCAAGACGGCCATCCAAGATTGGATCCTGGGTTGTGTCGTTTAGACGCCTCCCGATAGTGACCGGATCGCTCTCTATTGCGGGGCCTCTGGCCCGATGATCGGGACGATCGCTACCATTCGAGTGACCGTGCTAGGCGGGGCACTAGGGGTGCCCTGTACTCGAAATCCTCTTGATGCGGGGCCGAATTCCCGCCCGAGGGTGACTGTGTATCGGGTCAGCACCGGGATCGGTCGGCATTGACGACCGGGTCCTGCAACGGCGGAACACGCGTGAACCGGGTCAGGTCCGGAAGGAAGCAGCCCTAAGCGGGTCGTCCCGGGTGTTGCAGGGGTGCCCGGTTCGAGCCGACGGTTCCCGGCGGCGCCGGTACACGCCATTCGACGGCGGGTGCACGGTTTTTGAGTCGCAAGTCGCAAGTCGCAAGCGCGTCTTCTTCAGGCCGGGAGCCGGCGGCCGGTGGCTCCTCATTGTTTCTCCAGGATCGCGCCCCATACGAATCCCATCGGGCCCATCCGCCAGGTGTCGACGAGGTGAAGCGGTGACGATCCCAACAACTCCTCCGGCGGCGGGTGCTTGTCTAGGGTCTGGTGCAGGTAGCGGTATTCCTCCCTGGCCCCAATGCTGGCACCGGCGATCGGCAATAGGATCGAAGTCCCCAGACGATGCAGGCTCCGCTGCCAGCCGGCCTCGGGCCTGGCCAGATCAACGACACCCAACGTGCCGGCGAAGTCCGCCACGTCGGGAAACCTCACCTGGCCCGGTGGGAAGTAGAAGTATGCGATGTCGCCCGGGATGGGCAGGGGTTCGTGGTCGTTGTCGGCACATCCTCCGACACTGAGCAGGAAATCAACGTCGTCGTCAACTGGTTGAAGGACCCCGACGCCCCCGCATCCGTCGTCACGTCGTCAGCGACCCCCGGCTGTCTAATAATCATTCTTGGGTTGGTGCCGGCATAGTCGGTCTCCCGATTGACGTAGATCGAGAAGGTAGTTTCGACATTTGTGACCGGAATAAAGATCTGGTGATCGCCTGCGTCGGCCAGTTTGATGCTGGCGGCGCCTGTCCTCTTCGTTCCGGTGTCCCGTTCTCCCTCCCGAAGCTGGAACCCGCCCCACGACTTCTTGGCGGCGACGGTCGGGCGGACGTTGCCAAACAAATCCTCGGCTGTTTGACCGGTCCCCGCAATCCGAGCGACCTGACTCCATTCGCTCAGCTCATAAAACCACGAGGGGAACTGGTATCCATCGAGCAGGATAGGCGGCGTCCACAAGGGAGGGTAAGTAACGGAGTTGGCACCGACATTCACATTTGAACGGTCCGTACTGTTGCCGTAAAAGGTATTGTAGTTTTCAATGATCTGGGTAGTGTCGTCGGCCTGCATGCCAAATCGAGCATTCACGATCAAACAGTTATTGACATCGACCTGTTGCCCCACGGTCAGGGCAGAAACATTCAAGCCCGTGCTCGCAGGGATCGTGCAATCCTTGACTGTGATGCCTCCTACCCGCCGACTGTAGACCCCGATTCCAAAACCGCTACCATTTAGCAGGCAGTTCTCTACCAGCTGATTTCTATCGTCCCGGACAGTGTCGGAATAAAACCTGACGCAGTAAAGATTGCCAATAATGACGGACCTGCGAACCGTAATATTCTTTTGGTCTTCTGTAAATTCAATACAAGCACCTGCTCTTCCATTGAAAACAAAGCAATCCTCGACAATCCAATCCTCACAGGAAATCCCCCTGAGCGCGGATCCGGTTGTTGTGTCAATTGCAAGCCCGCGC
>JACZST010000065.1:8739-9141 GCA_022574065.1 Acidobacteriota bacterium | reverse complement strand
AGTCGTCGGAGATTCGGTCACCGTCACGGTCAGCCTCACCGTCGACCCCGTCATCCTTCCAATGGGGCCGATCACCGTCACCGCCACCGAAACCGCCACCGCCATCACTCAGGAGCCCTGATGCGACACCTCAACCACATCGCTCGTGGCTTCGGCGCCCTCATCCTCGTCCTGTTGTTCGTGGTGGGAGTACCCGTGGGGCTGGTCGCATACGTGGGATGGCCGCTCCCCACCACCATCCCCACACTCGACGAGGTCCAACTCGCCCTGCGCAGCGGCATTGACCCCCAGCTGCTGATCAACACCCTGGCGGTGATCGTCTGGATCACCTGGGCGCAACTCGTCATCACCCTCGCCGTCGAAGCCTTCGCCGCGAAACGCGGCAGAACCGTTCGGCGTCTG
>JACZST010000065.1:986-8729 GCA_022574065.1 Acidobacteriota bacterium | reverse complement strand
CCGGGAGTTGGACGACCAGCCGGCGGGCAGCGCAGAGCCAGATATCGCCTCACACCGGCGGACACAGGTCGAGTCCGCTCAACCCACCTACCTGGTCGGACGCCACGACACGTTATGGCAGATCGCCGAGATCACCCTCGGAGACGGCCGACGCTGGCAGGAGATCCGCGACCAGAACATCGGGCGGACCATGGTCGACGGCCACCGCATCACCGAAGCCACCGATCGCCTCACCCCCGGCTGGCTTCTCATCCTCCCCGACGGCGCACAAATACCCGAAGAGACCGAGGACACCCAGGACCAGACACTCACCGAGGTAACCGTCGAACGCGGCGACAACTTCTGGACAATCGCCGAAAAAGCCCTCGAGAAGGCGTGGGGACGAGCACCATCGGACAGGGAGACGGCCCACTATTGGCGACAACTCGTCGATAACAACCTTCATCGGCTGTTGCCGCCGCACGACCCGAACCTCATTTATCCAGACCAACGCTTTGAACTGCCTCCACTCCCCGCCGTCCCGGACGGCGAGGAATCAACCGAGAAAGCGGACCCCAAACCGTCTGATTACCAAGAACTCAAGGAGGTCACCGTCGAACGAGGAGACAACCTCTGGAGCATCGCCCAAGGCGCGTTGGCCGACGCCTGGGAACGCACCCCAGCCAGCATCGAAACAGCCGACTACTGGCACCACGTCATGGACGCCAACCGTGACCACCTACTGCCGCCGCACGACCCGAACCTCATCTACCCAGGTCAAGTCCTCCATCTGCCACCCGTCCCCAACGACCCGCAAGTGTCAGCTGATGTAAACACTGGTGCCGCTGCTACCCCATTGCCGCGGGAACCCGCCGCACCGCCTTCCATAGAACCCGGCGCCGGCACCGAGACCCCCACACTCGAGGTTCCGCCGACCACCACGGCACCGACCGGAAACGCAGATGTGCCCCATGTCATTCGCGAGTCAGCACGACCCGAGCCCAACCCGGCCCAACAATCGCCGACCGATACTGTCAACCCCCACCAGGCGCCGGACCTGACAGATCAGACAACGGCCACCGGGCCCGGCGACGACGCCGACGATGAGAATCTCCCCGGCGAGCTGTTTCCCCTCGCCAGCACCCTCGCCGGCCTCGGCGTCCTCGCCGCCGGCCTTGTCGCGCTCCTCCACCGGCTCCGCAACACCCAACTCCGCCGTCGCCGACCCGGCACCATCCCCACCCAGGCGGCTCCGGACACCACCAAGACCGAGGCCGCCATCCGCTCCGCCGCCGCTCCCACCTCCACCGAGTTCATCGACCTCGCCCTACGCGCCATGGCCCACGATGTCACCGCCGACCACATCCCGCCGCCCGAAGTCGTCGGCGCCAATCTCACTCCCGAGACGCTGCGAATCCTGCTGTGGACCCCACATCACAATCCGCCGCCCGGGTGGCGCGTCGACGACGACGGGCGCAGCTGGACCATGTCTACCGACACCGCCCTCGACCTGCTCCGCCGTCACGCCGACGGCATCCCCGCCCCATATCCTGCCCTCGTCACTGTCGGCCACGGAGACCAAACCCAACTCCTCCTCGACCTCGAATACCTCGGGGCCACCCAACTCACCGGCGACCCCGAAGATGTAGCCGCCACTTGTTACACGATGGCAACCGAACTCGCTGCCAGCCCCATCGCCGAGAGTATCCAGGTCATTTGCGTCGGCTTCGGACACGACCTCACCAACCTCGAACGTATCCGTGTCGTCGACCACCTCAACGAGATCCTCCCCGCCGTCGCAGCCAAAGCCGCTGCCATCTCCCACCTCCAATCGGCATCACCGCTCCAGGGTCGGCTCAGCGCCGTTGGTGGCGACACCTGGGACCCGATCATCGTCTTCGATCCCACCGTCAACGCTTCCGACGAAGCCCGCCGTCTCCTCGCCACCGCACACGCCGGTCGGGGTGTCGCTGCCGTTGTCGGTTACCCGACCGGAGATCGGTGGCGTTTCCACATCGAGAAGGACACGGTTCACATCGAGCCCCTCGACTACACCTTCGCCCGCCGCAACCTCACCCCAACCGAGCAGACCGCGGTGGCCGACCTCGTCGCCGCGGCAAAAGACCTCGAGGGAATGCCAGTCGAACTCGTCACCGACCCAGTGAACCTGAACGAACCCATCGATGAAGCTCCACCATCGACTGAACAGCTCGTTGAACAGAGCCTCTTCGAAGACTCCCAAACACCGACCCGCGACGCCAGCACATCCCCGATCCCGGAAGTGAAAGTGCTCGGCACGCTGCGCATCGACGGTCCCGAGACCCGGTTCCCGCTCCGCAAATGCACCGAACTCATCACCTACCTCACATTTCACCGCAACGGCGTCGAAGCAGACACCCTCATGGAGGCCCTCTGGCCAGAACAGCCACCCGACTACCCCCGTCTCAACCGTCACACCTCCCGCACCAGGACGACCCTCGGACACGGCCCAGACGCAGAGCCCTACCTTCCCTACGTCAGAGACGGCATCTACCGGATCAGCCCACAGGTCCGAAGCGACCTCGATGAATTCACCAGCCACATTCGAGAAGCCGACCGAGCAGCGAGAGGTGAAGAGGTCGACCATCTCTACGCCGCGCTCGAACTGGTCGAAGGAACACCCTTCACAGGAGCAGGCAACGGCTACACCTGGGCCCACACAGACGGGATCATCACCCACACCATCGTGGCCGTCGATGACGCCGCCCATCACCTCGCCCAAATCGCCCTCGACAACGACACACCAGACCAAGCAACCTGGGCCGCCCGAAAAGGCCTCACTGCGACCGGAGCCTGCGAACAGTGCTACCGCAACCTCATGCACGCCACCATCGCCGAAGGCAACCAAGTCGCCTTCGAAGCCGTCTACGCCGAACTACTCGCCGTGGTCGACGCCGATGAAGGCCCAGACGCATCCAGCTTCCTCGACCCCGAAACCATCGAGCTCTACGAACAGCAGTCCCGGAAGCGACGGCGGCACGTAGGTTGAACCTGCCGATTTCATCTGAAACAGCTACTCAGAGTGAGATACGGATATGTCCGGAATTGCCGGATAGCGCGCGGGTGGTCTGGCTGAAATTCTTGGATGGCTGTCGCGCGTTATGCGCTCTTAGGACCTGAATCAAGAGCAATGATTGGAGAGAAGCGGACTTCTTAGGTTGACCCCCGTTGCCGATGATGTCCGCGATGTCGTCCCCGCCCCAGAGTTGGTGACCGAGGTCGACAACACCTCATCGACCTCTTCTAAAGGTGCCCGAGATGTATGGAATCTCTGTCTCGCCTTCCAGTGGTCCATCGAGGAGCTTCTCCAGCGGACCCACCATCGCATTACCTCGATCAGCGATCTCCTGGGCGAAGTTGAGCGCTTCTCGATTCACCTCGCGGACGTGCCTGCCGAACCACCTCTGGAATTGTTGGGTGTCCTCGAAGTACGCGCATAGGCACTCATGAAGATCAAGCTCATCACCGATGCTGTCCAGATAGTTGCGAGCTAGAGGCTTCCACCCGTCCCAATCGAGCATCGACGGGACATGAAGGATGATGGCGTGGGTGAGAGGACCGTCCTTGACGTAGTTGAACGAACCTGCTGCCAGCGGGAGCGTGCGATGCAACATGTAGTTACGGAGGTCCTTGACGAATCGACTTCGAGGAGCATCGGCGAAGATGCGGTCGACCTCGCCTTGGTACGTCTTCCAGGCGTCGTCGCCGACTCGTCTGTTGGCTACCCGTCGAGTGTGGTCGCCGAGCGTCGCGGCAGAAGCAATGAAGTTATGGAGGGCTACGTCGAGATCGTCGAGGAAGCTGTCAAGCTTGGGCTGTCTCCGAGAAGTCCCCGCGATACCCATCGCGAAGGTCGTATCGGCTTTGAACCGACCGATCATCGAGTCGAGAAAGCTCCAGTTGGCATGGAACACGTACCACGTTCTCTGGAGATTCTTCATATCGACGCCGATCGCCCAGCCCTTGGTGGTCCAGAGCTGTTCTCTTAGGCGACGGAGCTCGCATAGCCCTTCTGGTATCGGGGATGCGGTAACTCGGAAGTTCCGATCGGATGATTCGGTCATTTCGCCACCAACAGTAAATGCGACGTCCGACACAATCGGGGGAGTTTGGTTGCCGACCCGTACCGATCTACAGATCCAGAGTGCGATCGTCCACATCTAAGGCGATCCTGCATCGTCACCTCCTACTCGGCAGCGCGGCTGGACGTCTCCCCAGGGGACGAAACCGGAGTCGCCGGGATAGTGTTCTGATGGTTCTTCTCGGCCCACACACGTTCAGCGCCGCCAAGTCGAACAGGCATGCTCCTCGAAATCGAGACTTAACCTGCTCGCTCTGTTCTACCCGGACTGATCATCTCCGATTGGGGTGGGCTGCCGGAGGCCATCAAGAAGCCGTTCTGCAAGTCGGCCGTATCGTTCGAGGTCCGAGTCGTTCAGTAGTCGATGCCAGAGGAGCCTCTCGCCTCCATCCCTCAGGAAGTCTGGGTGACGGCTGCGGATGAGATCTGTGCGGATATGGACGATCATGTCGCGCAGCTCCTTGAGATCGTCGATCTCATCCCCAAGGCCTTCGTCGTTGATCCAGCCCATGCCACTGCTGTTGGCCACGTAGTCAAGCTTCCTATCAGCCGACCAGAAGCCTTGGACTTGCTCAACCGGAACAGATTGCCCCTTGTGGAGTACTGGCTCGGTGAAGAACTCATTCAGTCTGGCGTCCACTGCTGCGTAGGCCTGAACCACCCCAGCCATCGCGGCTCCAAAGAAGTCGAATACAAGTTGGTCGTTCGTGAGGCGATGCTTGATCCCCGGCTGCGTCCATTTCGGCCGGCTCGTCTGACGAAGACACTGCGATCTGAGTCGAACCGCTCTAGCCAACTCCGACTTAGCTTCGTGGAGAAGCAGTTCGGAGGGGCGGGGAGTCGCGAAGCTCGCTCCACCGAGTCCCTCGACGTCGACCGCTGTGATGTGGACAACTTCGGTTCCGGCCTTGTGTCCTGGCTGTCCTTGTGGCCCCGGTGGCACGTCTTTCGCGAGTTTGGTAACTACATATCGCCGGTCCCTGCGTGGCATGGCTGGCAGCGTACGACCTTCTTCGCAACTCCTCACGCGTCGGATCCCTGAGGTCCATCAGAGGAATCGCGGGCCACCGCTCAACCTTCCAGATCAACAGTTCTGTAGCGATATCGCCCATATTTGAGACCGCACTTGATCGGCACCTCGGAGTGCGCTATTGGACTCCGGGCTGACCACTCCTGGTGGTCCCCAAACTCAGGCGATGCTTCTCCCGTGCGATCGGATTCGACTGCGCGCTGGAGGCTGGGCGCGGTCCTCGAGGTAACCCTGGATGACGGTGCTATCTCGGCCCACGCGGGTTGCCAGGTAGGTGACTGCCTGCGCTTGAGCGGCGGGGTCAGGTATGGATGACACCACCGATCCGGCGGCGTGGATGGCTCTTGCGATGGATTCGGGCTCTTCGAGGTCGTGTTGCCGAACGATCTGGTCAATCAGGTGGTGTTCGAGAGGCACGGCGCTGGCAATGGCTTCCTGAAGGATCTCGCCGCCACCGTCGGCGAGGAGCTCAGCGGGATCCAGTCCTGTCGCCAGACGCGCGACACGAATATGAACTCCTTGGTCGGCCCGGTCGAGTTCGGCAGTTCGCTGAGCAGCCAGGAGCCCGGCTTGGTCGCCATCGAATGCCAACGTGATGTTTGTGGTGATCCGTTCCAGTATCTCCAGATGTTGTGGTGTCATGGCTGCGCCGCCGGTCGCGACGACGTTGGTGAAACCGGCCTGGTGGGCAGCAATGGCGTCGGTGTAGCCCTCGACGACGACCGCGTTACCGGCATCAACGATCGGTTGTCCGGCGAGGTGTACTCCGTAGAGCAGTGATCGCTTCTGGTAGAGATCCGTCTCCGGAGTATTGAGATATTTGGGCCCGTCGCCGGTGATGAGGCGGCCAGCGAAGCCTCTGGGCACTCCACTCTCATCGAGGATCGGAAAGATCAGTCGGCCTCGCATCCGGTCATAGAGACGCCCAGTCCTTGCTCGGCCGACGACACCCGATTCGAGAAGGATCTCGTCAGCGAAGCCTTCCTTGCCGAGGGCATCAGTCAACGTCTGCCACGACGCAGGTGCGTATCCCAACTGCCATGTAGTGGCTGCTTCCTCGCCGATGCTCCGCTCCTGGAGGAATTCGAGCGCCGGCGCTCCTTTCGGATCTCTGAGGTGACTTCGGTAGATCGACGTTGCCGCGGTCAGGACCTCTTCGAGTTCCGCTCTGTGAGTCGGATCCCGGCTCGGCGTTGTCTCTTCAGCTTCGCGGCTATCGCTCTTGGAGCTTTGAATGTTCTTGGCACCGACCGGGTCGTGTTCGAGGAGGTGTTCGTGTTCCAGCTGGGTGAGGACGTCGCGGGCACATCCCATCACCCGGTTGGCGGTTGCGGTCACCTTGTCGACGTCGCCGCCGCTCCACGAAGCCACGTAGGGGAGGCTGTACCCGGTGCTGTCGATTCCAAGGGCGGCGCAAACCATGTAGGCGACGGATTCGGCTTCGACCTCGACGATGCCACGGCAGTTGGGTCTGCCTTCTGTGGTTGGTTCGTGGAGCCGGATGTGAGCGAGCTCGTGAACCGCCGTCTTGAATCGTTGGGCGCCGGGCAAGCTGGCGCGCACGATCACGTCTCGTTGCTGCCAGTCAGTGATTCCGTTGGCCTCGCCGAGCCGGTCAGCGTCGGCGACCTGGAGACCGAATCCGGCTTCCGTGATCAGTTCGCCGACCCGATCCCAGTGCGCCGGCAGATCCCCCTCAACCAGTACGGCCGTCACCTCGGGGAGTGGCTCGCCGTCGGTCTGGGCGAGATCGAAGACGTGGACGACCCGGAAGCCGACAACGCGGCGCTCTTCATCTTCACCGTTCTCGGGTGTGATCTTGCGGGTGACCGGGGCGAGGATCTGCAGGCCGCGTTCACCGCGTCGTACTTGCCGTCCGAGTTGTTGCCAGGTGCGATACCCGGCTACCCGGCTTGGCGTGACCCCCCGAGCGTGCGACTGAGCCCAGATCAGTTGGGTGTTGGCGAACGAGTAGTCATGGAACCGAGCAGCAACACTCAAGGCCCGTTGCCAGTCCTCGGAAGTGACGAGCTCCTGGAGCGAGGTCTGCAGTTGCTCGTGGAGTCGCTCGACGGTATCGGCTCGACGGGTGGTCTGCTCGGCTGATTCCACCCCTCGAGGGTGCGCCCTAACCCTTTCATCAGAGTGTCAGCAACCCTGTCAGAAACCCTCCAACTCACCACCGGCCGGCTCGCGGGAGTGTATGGCCATTGATCCGAACCCGGCAGGGCCGTGGCCGCTTCGAGATTCCGAGCCGGGGCCTCTTGGGACGGTCACAGCCCACGAAACGACCGACCGAGACGTCGATATCGGCACCACGGACCGGAATCCAGATAAGAAATCCCTTCCTGACAGGCCAAATGGTCATCGATTGACAGGGTCCTCCCTCACTATCGGCCACATGAGCCAGACAGAAGACAGGAACCCCTCGTTCCCCCGGCACTGCCAACACGGCATCACGGCCTGCCACCCAGGTAGCCCTGTCACGCGTCCCGGATCAAACCCCCCTCGGCACCACACGCACGTGCAACAAGTTGCCGGGGGTTCACCAGTTGACCGTTGTGGAGGACTGGGATGTTGAGTCTCGCCAAGGCCCACAAGGACTACTACCTCC
>JACZST010000065.1:0-976 GCA_022574065.1 Acidobacteriota bacterium | reverse complement strand
TCAACACCGTGGCCGGGGTGTGTGGTGCTGAGTTTGGCCAAGGCGGCGAAGGACTATTACCTGCAGAAGCTGGGGGAGATTTCACCGCGGGAGGACTACTACCTGAGGGGCGGCACTGCTCGCGGTGTTTGGCGAGGGTCCGGCGCCGCCGAGTTGGGTTTGGAAGGCAGTGTGGACGCGAAGGGTCTGGTGCGTTTGTTTGATGGTGAGCATCCCGGCACGGGTGAGCGGCTGGGTCGGCGGCTACGCAAAGATGGGGTGGCGGCGTGGGATGTGACGTTTTCGGCGGACAAGTCGGTTTCGCTGCTTTGGGCTCTCTGCGACGAGGAAACCCGCTGCCAGGTGCTCGAAGCCTTCAACGAAGCCACCGATTCAGCCTTTGGATATTTGGAGTCGGTAGCGTCGTCGACCCGTGGCGCCACCAAGACACCATTGGTTGATGACGACGGCAATCCGGTACTCAACTGCAATGGGACCCCGAAGGTCCGAGTGGAGACCTGGCCGATTCCCACGGAGGGGTTTGTGGCGGCGTCGTTCACCGAGTTCACCTCCCGAGCCGATGACCCTCAGCTGCACACCCATGTGGTGGTAGCCAACAAGGTGAAAGGCACAGATGGGGTGTGGCGGAGCATCGACGGCAGGTTGTTGTATCGGCATCAGCTCGCCGCCGGCTACCTCCATGAGGCGGTGTTGCGTAGGGAGATGACGGAGCGGCTGGGGGTGCGGTGGCATCTGGTTCACAACGGGATGGCCGACATTGAAGGGTTCACCCGCCACCAGATCGAAGCCTTTTCGAAGCGGCGGCGCCAGCTCGAAGCATGGCGTGTGGCGGAGGGTCTTCCCGACACGCCTGCGGCTAGACAGGTGGCGGTGCTCGCCACCCGCAACTCGAAACAGGACCGCTCGCTTGTGGAGTTGGAAGTGGAATGGCGGCAGCGGGCCGAAGAGGTCGGTCTGACGCCAGGGCGTGTTGTCT
>JACZST010000064.1 GCA_022574065.1 Acidobacteriota bacterium | reverse complement strand
AAGGCCTCCGAATACGGGATCGCGGTGTTCGCCATGCCCGGGGATGTAGACCGCGCATCGTCGGAGGGCTGCAACCTGCTCATCCGCGACGGCGCGTTCCCGGTCCTCGACCCGGATGATCTGGTCGAGGAGCTCCGCCTCGTGCACGACCTCGCTAAGAGTCTGACCGCATAGTCCCGGGGGCTTGGGCGGCGCGCTGGGGTGCCCTAGATGACCCTTTGGCAACAGCGTTCGAGGGCGAAGTGCGAACCCGCCGCGCACTAGGTCGTTCGGACTAGTCAGGGAATGGGTCGGGCGAATCGTTGACCTCGACACCGAATCGGGCCACCATGGACCCATGAGCCGGGGCCAGCTCGACAGGGCTATTTCTGTTTATCTTCGCCGTCTCGAAGTCGAGCGCGGGCTGTCACCGCACACGATCGAGGCCTACACAGGGGATTTGGACCAATTCGGGACCCTGTGCGGCCGCCTCGGCATCGAAGATATCGCCGACGTGGATCGGCGCACGGTGCGCCGTTTTCTCGCTCAACTGTCCACCCGCGGCTACGCCAAACGCACCATCGCCAGGAAGGCGTCTGCGGTTCGCGCCTTTCTCGCCGACGCTGCCCGCCGCGGTGACATCGCGACCAATCCGGCGGCCGGCCTGCCGCAACCGAAGCGCCCTGGGACACTTCCCAAGGCGATCCCTGCGACCTCCCTGGGCCGGATCCTCGACGACCTCGACGGCGACGATCCGGTAGAAATCCGAGACCGGGCCATCCTGGAACTGCTTTACGGCACAGGGATCAGGGTCTCCGAGCTGGCCGCGTTGGTCGTCGATGATGTCAGGGGAGGTTCCTTCCTGCGCGTCGTCGGCAAAGGAGACAAGGAACGGGACGTGCCGATCGGGGACAAGGCGCGGGTGGCGATCGACGCCTACGTGGAACACAGCCGTGATCTGCTTGCCGGCGACGCTGCAAGCGACCACCTGTGGATCGGCGTACGCGGCGGCCCGCTCGATGTCAGAGGGGTCCGCAGAGTCGTTGCCGCCAGGGTGGGCACCTTCCCGCACGCGATGCGACATTCGTTCGCCACCCATTTATTGGAAGGCGGGGCCGATCTGCGCTCCGTTCAAGATCTGCTCGGACACGCGGAGCTGGGCACGACTCAGATATACACTGCCGTCACGCGAGAACATCTCAGGAAGACCTATGAGCGCAGTCACCCCCGTGCATGAGCGCGGCGAGAGCGAGCTCGCCGCGCTTTGGGACGAATTCAAAGAGAGCGGGGACGAACGCGCCCGCGAGGGCTTGATCCTCCATTACGCCCCGCTGGTGAAGTTCGTCGCTGGGCGACTCGGATCGGGTCTGCCCCGCAACGTGGAATCGTCGGACCTGGTGTCGTATGGGACGTTCGGGCTGATCGACGCCATCGACAAGTTCGAGCCGGAACGCGGTTACAAGTTCGAGACCTATGCGGTGAACCGGATCAAGGGCGCCATCCTCGACGAGTTGCGGGCGCTGGACTGGGTGCCCCGTTCGGTGCGCGCCAGGGCGCGGGAGATCCAGCGATCGATGGCAGAGCTGGAGCACGGCCTGCAACGCTCGGCGACCGACGAGGAGCTGGCCGAGCACATGGACCTGTCGGTCGGGGCGCTGCGAGATCAGCTTGGCGAGCTATCGACGCTCGGGTTCGTCGCCCTCGACGAGCTGTTGAGCCCGGAGGAGCGTAACTCGGGGGCTGTCAGCGACGTTGTTCCCGACCGTGCCGCGCTCGACCCCGGGGGCTCATTCGAGAAGGAAGAGACCCGCTACATGTTGGCCGACTCCATCAATCGCCTTCCGGAGCGAGACCGGCTGGTGATCACCCTGTACTACTTCGAGGGGCTCACCCTGGCCGAGATCGGGTCGATCCTGAACGTGACCGAGTCGCGGATCTGCCAGATCCACACCAAGGCGGTCCTGTCGCTGAGGAACCGGTTCATCGAAACGCCGTATTGAGTCGCAAGACACAAGACGCAAGACGGAAGACGCAAGACGGAACCAGGCGGTTCTGCTTGTGACTTGCGACCTGCGACCTGAGACTCGCTATTGGACGCAAGACGCCGGGTCTTACCTGCGACCTGCGACTTGAGACTCTATCCCGGTACACTCGCTGCGAAATTCGCACGTCTACTACAAACCCCAGTGGTCGGGCCTCCTACGGGGTCTGCGGGGTGTTCCGGGTGGGCGGAGGCACAACCCGAACGAGGAGGAACTCATGTCCGCGGTGAGCATGCGGCAGCTGCTCGAGGCCGGGATGCATTTCGGCCATCAGACCCGTCGTTGGAATCCCAAGATGCGCCCGTACATCTTTACGGAACGCAACGGGATCCACATTCTCGATCTCCGGCAAACCCTCACCATCATCGAAGAGGCGTATGAGCTGGTCAAGAACATCACCGCAGACGGTGGCGAGGTGTTGTTCGTCGGAACCAAGAAGCAGGCACAGGGGGCGATCGAGGAGGCCGCAACCGATTCTGGCATGCCCTACGTCAACAACCGCTGGCTCGGTGGGATGCTCACCAACTTCGACACGATCCACAAACGCATCCTCTACATGCTCGAACTGGAGCGGATGGAGGAATCCGGCGAGATGGACGCGCTCCTCAAGAAGGAACGGTTGAAGCTGCGCAGGGAGCTCGAGAAGTTACACAACGTCCTGGGCGGCGTGCGTGACATGAAACGGGTCCCCGATGCCCTGTTCGTCATCGACGTCATCGAGCAGCACATCGCGGTGGCAGAGGGCCACCGGCTCGGGATTCCGCTTATTGCCATCGTCGACACCAACTGTGATCCCGATCCAATCGATCTGGTGATTCCTGGCAACGACGATGCGATTCGCACGGCCTACCTGGTGAGCGGGGTGATGGCGAGGGCTGCCAAAGAGGGCACGGAGCTGCGCCAGGCCAGGAACAAGGAGCTGGTGGGTGCCGCCAAGGATGGAGCAGATGAGGACACCCCTGCGGCAAAGGAGAAGGCGTGACCGACTTCACCGCCAAAGACGTCCAGGCGCTCCGCAAGGCCACCGGAGCCGGGATGATGGACGCCAAACGCGCCCTCACCGAGTCAGCTGGTGACATGGACCGGGCGAGCGAAATACTCAGGGAGCAGGGCATTGCCGATGCGGCGAAACGCACCAATCGCGCCCAGACCGAGGGCGCCATCGGCTCTTACCTGCACCGCCAGGCGGGTCGTCCCGTGATCGGGGTCATGGTGTCGCTGGGGTCCGAGACGGATTTCGTTGCCAAGAGCGACGAGTTCCAGAAGGTCGCCAACAACATCGCGATGCACGTGGCCGCCGCCCGACCGCAATGGATCACCAGAGACGATGTGCCAGAAACGGTGATCGAGGAAGAGAAGCGCCTCATTGCAGCCCAGGCTGCCAACGAAGGCAAGCCGGAGCACATCATCGACAAGATCGTCGACGGCAAGCTCGTCAGCTTCTTCGCCGACAACGTTCTGTACGACCAGGTGTTCATCAAGTCCGAGCAGTTCGATGGCACCGTCGGCGACCTGGTCAGCCAGCTCGCTGCCACCATGGGTGAGAACATCGGAGTGGTCGAAGTGTCGAGAGTCGCCGTCGGCGAAGGAGGTTGAGGTGGCGCGAGTCGTCCTAAAACTGTCAGGGGAGGCGTTCGCCGATCCTGAGCTCAAATACGGAATCGACGCAGAGGTGGTCGCCAGGGTCGCCGAGGAGATCGCAACGGTCCGGAGCGAAGGCCACCAGATCGGCATCGTTGTCGGCGGCGGCAACATCTTCCGAGGGCTGAGCTCAGCCGCAGAGGGCATGGACCGGGCCAACGCCGACTACATGGGGATGCTGGCGACCGTGATCAACGCCCTCGCCCTACGCGACGCCTTGGAGCATGCCGGGGCACCGACCAGGGTGCAGAGCGCGATCAACATTCAGGCCGTCGCCGAGCCCTACATCCGGCTGCGCGCCATCCGACATCTGGAGAAGGGACGGATCGTGATCTTTGCCGGGGGGACAGGGAATCCGTTCTTCACCACCGACACGACCGCAGCGTTGCGGGCCGCCGAAATCGGGGCGGATGCCGTGCTCAAGGCGACGCGCGTCGACGGGGTTTACGACGACGATCCGGAAACCAATCCCGATGCCACCCTCATCTCCGACCTTGGTCACATGGATGCGATATCCAGACGGCTAGGGATCATGGATACGACCGCCATTACGATGGCGATGGACAATGATATCCCGATCCGCGTGTTCAATATGAACCGTCCCGGTGAGATCAAACGAGCCGTACGCGGGGAGGACGTCGGAACGCTGGTGCACTAGGAGGGGCTGTGATCGATGCCGTGCTGGAAGAAGCCGACCACAAGATGGACCAGGCGGTTGCGCATGCCGGCCATGAGTTTGCAACGATCAGGACCGGGCGGGCCAATCCGGCGTTGTTGAGCCGGATCACAGTTGACTACTACGGCACGGAAACGCCGCTCGAGCACATTTCGAGCTTTACCGTTCCCGAAGCGAGGCTGCTCGTCGTTCAGCCATACGACAAGTCGGCCATCGGCGATATCGAACGAGCGCTCCAGGAATCCGACCTCGGCCTCAACCCGTCCAACGACGGCAACGTGATTCGGCTTACCTTCCCAACATTGACCGAGGAACGTCGCAAGGAGCTCATCAAGCTGGTTCGCGGGCTCGCCGAGGACGGCCGCGTCGCCATCCGCAACGTGCGCAGGCACTCCAAGGACAGCATCGAGAGCGAGGATGTTTCCAAGGACGACATCCACCGGGCCGAGAAGACGCTCCAGGAGATGACCGATCGTCACGTGGAGAAGCTCGACGAGCTGCTCGCCACAAAAGAGGAAGAGCTGCTCGAGGTCTGACCAGATGCCGGATGAAGAACACACCCAGAAGGGTCACGAGGACGACACCGACCCCGAAGTACTGTCCTTCGATATGACCGAACGTGACTCCGGCGAAGACACCGATTCCGATGCCTCGCCAGCCGATGAGCCTCATCTGAAGCCCACCGATCCCGACGCCGGCTTCGACGGCTGGCTCGACGACGGTGGTGGCGACGACGCTCCCGACGGGTACCAAGGGCTCGTCGAAGGTGACGATGTGTCCGCCGAGGTGAGCGACTGGGTGGCCTTTGCCCGCGGCGAGCCCGACGATGCCGCCGAGGTCGCCGACTCGATCGGGGAGACCGAGGAAGACGACGAGATCCCTGACCAAGACATCCCGGACGATGAGATCCTGGGAGACGACGAGGGTGGGGCAATCGACGACACCAGTGAGTTTGCGATTCCCCGGCTCGAAGAGGACGAGGACGAGGAAGAGGGCGGCGGCGAGGACGACACCGGCGACATCCCGATCGTCGGCGAAGGCAGCGAATTCACTATCGAAGACGTAGACGAAGACACCGGCGACATCCCTGTGGTCACAGGCATGGGGGCCGGCTTCGGCGATGGGACGGAGATGCTCGTCGAGCTGGCGGACGGCGACAACCCGGACACCGTGGTCGATCTGGCCGACACCGCAGGCGCTGACGAGCCTGAAGGAGACGTCGCGGTGGAATCGGAGGCTCGGGCTGAGGAAGGCCCGGGTGACGACGACTCAGAGGATCACGAAGACGACGCCGACGAAGTTGGCGAACCGTCGATCGACGATTTCACCGAAGCGGCCTATTTGGGGGCGGCGACACAGGAGCATGCAGATCTGGCGGCGGCGATGCTCGCCGCCGACGCCGGGGACACCGAGCAGGTGGCGCTTTCGGCTGAGATCCCGGGGCTCGAGTCGGGTGTGGTCGGGTTCGAAGATGTCGTCGAGGGTGCAAAGGGCGATGAGGAACCGGTGGCGCCCCCCGCGTCGACGGATCTCGTGCTGCGGGTGGGGACCGGTCTCGCCCTCATTGCCGCGTTGGCGCTCTCGTTGTTGTGGCGTCCCGCGCTGATCGTTTTCGTGCTCGCCGTCTTCGTAGTGGCCGCCGGGGAGTTCTACAGCGCGCTCATCCACCGCAAGTACAAACCGCTGTCGCTGTTCGGGTTCCTCGGCATCGTCGGCGCGGCTCTCGGAACCGCGGCATGGGGGGTGGCGGCCATTCCCATTGCCTTGTTGCTCATGGCCATCGTCTTGTTGTTGTTCAGCGCGGTGAGCCCAAGGCGCGATCAGCCGGCCGCGAACTTTGCCTTGACCGTGTTGGTTGCAGCGTGGATCGGAGGTCTCGGTGCTTTCGCCTTCGATATCATCCAGGCCCAGGACTATCAGGTGCTGGTGCTCGCAATAGTCTTCTTGGTTGCACTTGTTGATATCTCCTCATTCTTTGTCGGGCGCAGTATCGGGCGGCGACCGCTTGCCCCTGTGATCTCCCCGAAGAAAACCGTGGAAGGGTTCGTGGCCGGGACACTGACCGCCCTCGCCGTTGGTGCCGTGATCGGCTACCTGGTCGAGCCGATCGATCTACCAACCGGGCTGGTCCTCGGCGCGGTGGTCGCAGTGTTTGCGCCGATCGGCGACCTGGCGGTCTCGGTGGTGAAACGGTCACTCGACATCAAGGATATGGGGTCGATCCTGCCGGGCCATGGTGGCTTGCTCGACAGGATCGATGGTGTGATCATTGCAATTCCCGCAGTCTGGGTCGTGATGACATGGCTCGCAGTGATCTAAGACCCGTAGTCGTGCTCGGTGCCACCGGGTCCATCGGCGCCCAGACTCTCGACGTGGCAGACAGGCTGAGCATTCCTGTGGTTGGGCTTGCCGCCGGTCACTCCTCCGCGGCGCTCGACGATCTCGCCGATCGATACCCCGATGCCCAGGTCGCGGTGGCCGCAGCCGGCGGAGAAATCCCATCCCGGTTTGGAGTCGGCAGCGAGGCGGTAGCGGAGCTGGCCACTATCCCGGAGTCGGTGGTGGTAAACGGCATCGTGGGCGCCGCCGGGCTCGAGCCGACGCTCGCGGGGCTCACCGCGGGAAACCGGGTAGCGCTGGCGAACAAGGAGAGCCTGGTCACAGGAGGACCGCTCGTGCTCGAAGCCCTTGCGACCGACGGTGCTGAGCTACTCCCCGTGGACAGCGAGCACTCGGCTATCTGGCAATGTATCGCCGGCGAGGATGTGGATCGGGTCAAGCGGGTGGTGCTGACCGCCTCAGGCGGGCCGTTTCGCGGCAAGTCGCGCCAAGAACTGGCAGAGGTGACCGTGGATGAGGCGCTGGCTCACCCTACCTGGGACATGGGGAATCGGATCACGATCGACTCGGCGACCCTGATGAACAAGGCGCTCGAGGTGGTCGAGGCGCACTTCCTGTTCGGCCTGGAATTCGACCAGATCGATGTTGTCGTCCATCCGCAGAGTTATGTCCACGCCTTTGTCGAGTTCGTCGACGGCGTGGTCAAGGCCGAGGTGGGCCCGCCCGACATGCGAAAACCAATCCAGGTTGCCCTCACCCATCCGGAACGAGTGTCAGACCCCCACCAGCACTTTGACGTGGTAGGCACCGACCTGTCCTTCCACGCGCCCGACCGCACCGCTTTCCCCGCTCTCGACCTCGGCTACGAAGCGGGCCGTAGGGGCGGCAACGCTCCTGCCGTGCTGAACGCGGCCGATGAGATCGCGGTCTCCGCGTTTCTCGACGGTCGGATACCCTTTACCGCGATCACCGACATCGTGTCCGACAGCCTCGATGCGGTACCACACCGGTCGCTCGAAAGGCTCGAGGACGCCCTCGCCGCCGACGCGGCGGGACGGCAGGCGGCAGCCGACGCAGTCCACCGTTTAGCGAACAGCGGCCGGTAGCGTTGTCCCGATGAGCGCCGAGCTCCGGAGCCCCCGATGACCGCTGCCGTCATGCTGATCGGCATCGTTCTGATGATCGTGATCCACGAAGGTGGCCATTTCCTGGCGGCCAAGGCGTTCAACATCAAGGCGACCCAGGCGTTCTTCGGCTTTGGGCCGAAGCTGTGGTCGATCACTCGTGGCGAGACCGAGTACGGGATCAAGGCGATTCCCCTTGGCGGCTACGTCAGAATCATCGGGATGAGCCCCGGGGAACCGGTTGCGCCTGAGGATGCCGACCGGACGTACCGCGCCGCTCCGTTCTGGCAGAAGACGATCGTCGTGCTCGCCGGCATCGCCAGTCACTTCGTGGTCGCCTTTCTCCTGTTCTTCATCGTGTTCTCCGTGTGGGGACAGATCGCCCGCGACGAGTCGGGGGACCGGGTTCCGACGCTGACCCTCGCCCTGGTGGCGCGAACAACGCCAGACGGAGCTCCGGCGCCGGCGCGCATTGCCGGGTTCGAAGAGGGCGATGTGCTGACGTCGCTAGACGCGGCAGTGGTGACGTCATGGACCGGCTTCGTCGACCTGGTTCAGGACAGAGGCGGAGACTCGGTGGTGATCGGCTACGACCGGGGTGGTGAACCGGCACAGGTTCCGGTGACGCTGGCGCTCATTGAACGCCCGCTAGTCGTCGATGGCGAGGCGCAGACCGACGATAACGGCAATGCGATCACCGAGGAGATCGGCTACTTCGGAGCTGCGCCCGAGATCGAGCGTTTCAACGATGGATTTCTTTCCAACATCGGCGCCGCCGGGTCGGCGCTGGTGACCGCGATGTGGGAGGGTGTCAAGGGATTGTGGGCGTTGATCGTCGGGTTCCCTGATCTGCTACGGGGCTTGTTCACCGGCGACGATGAGATCCTCAACGAAGTGCGTCCGATCACGCCGATCGGCCTGGTGAGGATCGCCGGCCCGTTGGAGTCAACTCTCGGGATACTGGCCCTCGTCAACGTCTTCGTCGGCATCGTCAACGTGATTCCGTTGTATCCGCTCGACGGAGGGCACTTCGCCGTGGCTGTGTACGAGAAGGTGACCGGCCGAGTGACCGACGTGGCCAAGCTGGCCCCGATCGCTGCCGTCGTCGTGCTCTTCCTGGTTTCGGTGGGCCTGGTGGGCCTGTACCTCGATATTTTCAGGCCGTTGCAGTTGTAGCGCTCGCGCAGTTCCCAGCTCCCAGTTTTCAGTCTGAGGGGGTCAAGGCGTGGTCGCGAGCAAACTTGTTCCCCCTCGGGGGGGAGTCCCGACCGTAGGGAGGGGAGGGGGGTCAAGCCGTGGTCGCGACAATGGTCTGACCCTCTCCGCCTCGCTTCGCTCGGCACCTCCCCGCCTCGCTTCGCCGCACCTCCCCCTGAGGGGGAGGCAAAGCAAACCAAGTCGAGTCCACCACGTTACCAGCCACTCATCCAGTGCCGT
>JACZST010000063.1:4535-9302 GCA_022574065.1 Acidobacteriota bacterium | reverse complement strand
GAGCAGGGCAATCAACTCGCCGTCGGCAACTCGTAGCCCCGCATTGCGGGCAGCGCCAGGCCCGGCATGAGCGCAGCGCAACAACTCAATGCGGTCCGCATAAGGGCGCCCACGTATGGCAGCCTCCTGCGCTCTACGCATCTTGGACGCAGCGATCATCGACATCGCCTTGGTGATTTTTGCTGTGTTCTCGACGCTGCGTATGCGACGCTTTAGCTGCCTTACGCTGGGCATCGTTCAGCCCCCTGTGTCATATCTCTAATCGTTAATAAGTAACGCTAGCCTTGAAATCCTCGATGGCTGAGTTTAGCTCGGATTCCACCTCATCGTTGATATCTTTAAGGTCGGCAATCTTCTTGAGCGTGTCCGGTCGGTTGGAGTCCATGTAGCTGTGGAACGCTACCTCAAACGCCTGCACGCGAGAAATCTCTACGTCGTCGAGGTAGCCGTTAACGAGCGCGTACAGAATCGCTACCTGTTGCTCCATAGACATTGGAACGCTTTGACCCTGCTTCAACAACTCAGTGGCCCGCTGCCCCCGTTCAAGCTGATTGCGCGTTGCCACGTCGAGGTCCGCCGTGCCGAACTGCGCGAAGGTCACGAGCTCGCGGTACTGAGCGAGGTCCAGCCGAAGTCGGCCCGCGACCCGTCGAGTGGCGCGAGTCTGCGCCGCACTGCCTACCCGTGACACCGACAGTCCGGCGTTGACGGCGGGTCTGATGCCGGAGTTGAAAAGCTCCGGCTCAAGATATATCTGACCGTCCGTGATTGAAATAACGTTTGTAGGCACGTAAGCGGACACGTCACCCGCGAGCGTTTCAATGATAGGGAGCGCGGTGAGCGACCCGCCGCCAAGCGAATCGTCTAACTTTGCGGCGCGCTCTAGCAGTCGGCTGTGCAGGTAGAATACGTCACCCGGATACGCCTCGCGTCCAGGAGGGCGGCGCAGCAACAGCGACAGCTCGCGGTAAGCAACGGCCTGCTTGGAGAGGTCGTCGAAGACAACCAGGGCGTGCTCCCCCTTGTACATCCAGTACTGGCCGATCGCCGACCCGGCGTACGGTGCGTACATCTGAAGGGCGGCGGCGTCTGAGGCCGAGGCGTTGACGATGACCGTGTACTCCATCGCCCCTGCCTTCTCCAGGTCGGATGCGACCTCAGCGACCGTCGAGTTCTTCTGCCCGATCGCCACGTAGATGCACTTCACCCCGGCGCCGGCCTGGTTGATGATGGTGTCGACAAGGATGGCGGTCTTTCCGGTCTGCCGGTCACCGATGATCAGCTGGCGTTGGCCGCGCCCGATCGGGGTCAGGGCGTCGATCGCCTTGATGCCGGTCTGCAGCGGTTCCTTGACGGGCTGGCGCTGCACAACAGAGGGTGCCTGGGTTTCGAGCAACCGACTCTCGGTGGTGTTGATCGGCCCCTTCCCATCGATCGGGCTCCCAAGCGAGTCCACGATTCTGCCAAGGAGGGCATCACCAACCGGCACGGAAAGCACGCGCCCCGTTGAGCGCACCTCGTCACCCTCCTCGATGTGGGATGACTCCCCCATGAGCACGGCACCGATCTCTCCCGGATCGAGGTTGAACGTGGCGCCGATCAGGCCACCCGGGAACTCGAGGAGCTCGGAAGCCATCGCCCCCGGCAGCCCGGATACGGTTGCCACGCCGTCACCAACGGCAGTGACGTAGCCAACGGTCTCTGCTTCCACCGACGGCTCCCAGCCATCGAGGTTCCGGCGAAGTGCCGCGGTCACGTCCGCCGGATCGAGGGTCAACTCTGACATATCCCTAACCCCATTGCTCTCGAAGATCGTCGAACCGGCTCTTCACCGATCCGTCGAAAACGGTATCGCCAACCTGGGCCACGATGCCTCCGATCACCGAAGGGTCGGTGATCGCCTTGACCTGAACGTCCTTGCCGGTGGCATCGGACAGGGCCTTCCCGATCCGGGCGATCTGCTCGTCGTCGAGCGGTACCGCAGAGCGCACCTCGGCGACCAGCGACCCCTCCGCTGCGGCTGCCAGCGCCGCGACCCGGGAGGCGATGTCGTCCAGATGCTTGGCCTGGCCCGCCGCAATCAGAAAGTCGATGGTGGCCACGACGACGGCGTCGGCGCGAGCGCCGAGTAGGTCGTCGACGATCGCTTGCTTGACGTCCACCGGAATCTGAGGATCGGCGAGCGTGTCCCGCAGCTCGGTGTTGCCCGAGATGCTCTTCGCCGCTGCGTAGAACCCGTCGGTGAAGGCAGCCGAATCCGGCTGAGCAGAGGCGATGCCGGTGACGGCGAGGGCGTAGCCGTCGAGACGCTCGGGATGAGCGGAGGTAACCATTGTCTAGCTCACGCCTCCGAGCTCGTCGATGTAGCGATCGACCAGCTCGCGCTGACTTTCATCATCGAGGCTGAGCCCGACGACCCGCTCGGCGACGTCGAGCGAGAGGTCGGCGACCTGGCGACGCAGCTCGCCGGCGACGCGCTCCCGTTCTGCCAAGAGCTCGTCCTGGGCGCGTTCCTTGATCTGCTCGGCTTCTGCCTCGGCGCGCTCGACAATGCCCGTCTTTACCTCGTCGGCTGCGCCACGGGCGTCTTCGACGATCTGGGTCGCCTCGGCCTTGGCGTTGGCAACCTGGCGCTCATAATCGGCGAGGAGGCTCTCTGCCTCCACCTTGGCGGCTTCCGCCGCCTCCAACTGGGAATTGATCGCCTGTTGGCGGGCCTCGAGGGCGGTGTTGAGTACCGGGATCCCCCACTTCCACACGAAGAAGAACACGATGCTGAAAGCGATGATGCCGGCGATGAGCTCTTCGGCGGCCGGCAGCAACAGGGCGGCGCCGGACTCCTCAGCACCCTCCTCCGAGATCGGCTCTACCTCCTGGAGGAGGTAATACGCCTTGGTCAGCAATACATACATGGTTGGCACTTCCTAGGTGAGGAAGAAGAGCACGAACCCGATGAGGGCTAGTGCCTCGGTGAACGCGATGCCGAGGAACATCGTGGTCCGGACCATGCCTGCGGCTTCCGGCTGACGTGCCATGGCCTGGACGGCGTTGCCGGCGATGATACCGATGCCGATGCCAGGGCCGATGGCGGCAAGACCGTAGCCGATGAGGGCCAGGGATCCGCTGATCGCTTCCATTGTTTCCCTTTCTTAATGTTGCGGGTGCAACGACGTTTCGATATAGACCGCAGAGAGCAGGGTGAAAATGTACGCCTGGAGCAGGATGACGATCACCTCGAACATGTAGATGGCCAGACCGAGCAGCCACCAGGCGATCCCGAAGGCGCTCTTGATCAGCCCGATCTCACCGATGGTGAGGAAAGAGACGAGACCGGTCACCAGCAGGATCGACAGCATGACGTGGCCGGCGACGAGGTTGGCGAAGAGCCGCACCGCCAGCGAAAACGGCCGGACAAAGAAGATTGAGAAGAACTCGATGATCCCGACCAGCGGCTTGAGCGCCACGGGCACGCCGGGCGGCCACAGGATGTCACCGATGTAGCGGAACCCTTGCCGCCTCAGACCGGCAGCGATGAAGATCACATAGGTCAACAGGGCCAGGAACAACGGGATGGCCATCCGTGACGTGACCGGGAAGTTGATGAACGGCATCACCTCGAAGGCGTTGGCCACCAGGATGAAAAGAAACAGGGAAAGCAGGTAGGGGAAGTAGCGGATCCCGTCTGGGCCGATGATGCCAACGGCCACCTCGTCACGGATGAACCCGATGAGCCCCTCCATCGCCGTCTGGAACTTGCCAGGTTGGACCGCCTTCTTGCGGAGCCCGAAGAAGAGGAGCCCGATGACGACGGCCGCGGTAAGGAAGATGACCACGACGGTACGGGTGATGGGGAAGCCGAGGATCTCGAAAATCGGGGTGCGGAACTCGAAGAGCTCAGCGACGTCGGCAGGAGCACATACCGAATTCTCGACGAGGTCGCACTCCTCGCTGGCCAGGATCAGCTGCTCCATTCGAGATCCCTTTCCCCTCCGTTGACGACCGCAATCGCCTCCCAGGACAGCAGCACGAGGTAACTCACCACCACCGATATGCCTAGGGCCATCCGATCGATCTCGGTCACGCCGCCGATGAGCAGCAGCGACAACGTGATGAGCCCGAGACGGATGAAGAACCCGAACAGGGCGGCCGCATGATACAAACTCAGGGATATGCGGGCGGCGTAGGAGAGTACGTACCCGCCAAGAAGAAAGTTCAACACCACGATGGCGACGCCAATGAGGGAGGCGACGGCGCCTCCCCAACCGTTCGTGATGCCGAAAACAATGGCGAGGACGGGGGCGACGACAACGGCCCGCTTGGCGATATTGGTGCCGATAATCGCTTCGATCGGCCGCTGGTCCGGTGCCGGGGCGTATCGATCCAGCGAATCAGACTCCATGGCTGCGCTCTCTACCTTCCTGGTCGAGGTGCTCGGAGCGCCGCCACATCCGATAGAACCCGACACCGAAGCCTGCCAGCAGCCACAGGATGGTCATGATCGGCGCAGTGCCGAACACCCAGTCGAGGACCAGGCCAATCAACAGACCGGAAACGATGTAGGAGATGAAGTCGGCCCCATCAGAGAAGCCACCTGTGATCGCGTCCTTTGGCGGTACCAGGCGGCTGCCTTCCATGTGGTCGTATCTCCCAGGGTCAGGGGTCGTCATCAGGTGCCTCAGATCGAAGGCCCTCACCAGTCCCGGCGGGAGGATACCGAGCGGTGGTGTGCTACTGAAATTGAGAAAGAGTCAAGAGTCAAGAGTCCAG
>JACZST010000063.1:0-4525 GCA_022574065.1 Acidobacteriota bacterium | reverse complement strand
GAGGTTTGAGGCTTGAGGCCTGGGGCCCAATTAGAGATGCCTTCATGCCATCTTTAGAAAAAGCCCCCGGAAAACTTTCCGGGGGCCGGGGTCCGGGGGCGGGGGTCCGGGGTCCAAGGTCAGGAATCGACCGAAATGCCTCCGTTGGCAAGAACCCTCTTTCTCAGCGAGGCGAGCATGCTGCGGACCGCGACAACATCGTTCGCGAGTTCCCCGTGCCGAATGAGGCCTAGGTAGCCGAGGTCCTTCGAAAGCTGAAGTTGGTAATCCAGTTCATGAGCGGAGCCAATGGCTACTCCCAGGAATCGTGCATAGTCGGGCCTTGACTCGCGGCCAGCACCTTCGGCGATATTGGACGGAATGGAGATGGCACAGCGCCGCATCTGGGTGGTTAGACCGAACCGCTCATTAGATGGAAAGGAGTCCGTAACTCGGAAGACATCCAAGGTCAGTTGATGAGCTCGGTCCCACACGTCGAGCTTTCGGAAGTCACGCATACGGGACTCATATCAGACGGGGCTTTCGGTTGGAACCCTCTTGACTCTGGACGCTTGACTCTCGACTCTGGACTCTTGGCTCCCTAGACATGCCCCTTGAAGCCTTCGGGGTAGGCGGGGAAGGCCTCGATCAGACCGTCGACATCCTTGCGGATGGTTGCCACGGCGTCCGCGTCTTCTCGCGCCGACAACAACCGAACGATCGACCGGCCCAGGGTCACCATCTCGTCCTCACCCATCCCCGCCGTCGTCACCGCCGGGGTGCCAATGCGAACACCGGAGGTGATGAATGGGGAGCGCGGGTCGAATGGGATGGCGTTGCGGTTGAGCGTGATGCCATGATCGTCGAGGAACGAAGCCGCTTCCTTGCCGGTCAGCTCCTCATCCAGGCTCCTCAGGTCGACGAGAAACATGTGGTTTTCCGTCCCTCCCGACACGATTCGCGCTCCCTCAGCGGCCATGGCGTCGGCAAGGGCACGAGCGTTGGCGACCACCTGCCTGGCGTACTCAGCGAAGGCCGGTTGTGCGGCCCGCTCGAAGGCGAGAGCCTTGCCCGCTATCTGGTGGTTGATCGCTCCGCCCTGACTGTACGGGAACACGATCTTGTCGATCGGCTTGCCAAGTTCCTCTGTGGACAGAATCAGCCCGCCCCGCGGGCCACGCAGCGACTTGTGGGTGGTGGCTGTGACGATGTCGGCGTGCGGGACTGGGCTCGGATGCGCCCCGCCGGCGACGAGACCAGTGATGTGTGCCATGTCGACCAGGTACACCGCACCGACCTCGTCGGCGATGTCGCGAAACGCCGCCCAATCCGGAATCCGCGAATAGGCCGAATAGCCGGCGATGATCAGCTTGGGGCGGTGTTCGATGGCGAGGCGACGCACCTCGTCCATGTCGATGAGCTCGGTCTCCTCGTCGAGTCCGTAGGCAACGATGTTGAACAGCGCCCCAGAGAAGTTGACCGGGGACCCGTGCGTGAGGTGGCCCCCCTGGTCGAGACGCATGCCGAGGATGGTGTCCCCGGGGTCGATGACGGCGAGGTAGGCGGCCATGTTGGCCTGAGATCCGGAGTGGGGCTGCACGTTGGCGTGCTCGGCACCAAACAATGACTTCGCGCGATCGATCGCCAGTTGCTCGATCAGGTCGATGATCTCGCAGCCTTCGTAGTAGCGCCGGCCCGGGTACCCCTCCGAGTACTTGTTTGCCAGCACCGATCCTGCGGCCTCCATCATCGCCCGATCGACGATGTTCTCCGATGCGATCAACTGGATGTGGGTCCGCTGACGCTCGGCGTCGCGGGCAATGAGTTGAGCGAGTGCCGGGTCGGCGTCGGACAACCCTGTGTCGGTCATGCGTCCCCCGTTTGACGATACGGCGAGCGTAGTCGTCACTCAGGCCGGGTCATCCTCGTCCTGTGACCGCGCCCAAATCCGATCGGCCAGGGCAAGGGCAGGGAACGGGACCAGGGGAGCGGACAACGCCCACAGCTCCGCCGCCAGTAGGCCGAGGAACACGACTCCGGCGGCGGCAATCCCCGACACGACGATCCGCATCGTCGAGCGTTGTGGATCATTGCCGCCCGGCAACGCACCAAGTCCCCCAACCCCCAAGATGGCGGCCGGAACCAGCAGGGTCACAGCCGGCGAGCTGGTGATGCCGGCGACGAGAAACAGCAACGCTCCCACCGACAGCCCGGCGATAGCGGACCTGACTCCGATTCTGAGCTGGTCCACTTCGCGGCTGAACCCGGCAACGGCAAGCAACGACATTATCGCCCCAACAGCAAGGATCCCGACCCCGAGCGGGACACTTCTCCCGAGCACGAACAATCCGATCCAGAGTCCGGCGGCCGCGATCGCGGTCCCAGACCCGATTGCCAACCGCTCCCGGTCGGTCACGGAATGACAGGACCGTCTCTGAGTACCCACTCCGCGGGCTGCGTGAGGTCGAGGATTGTGGACGCCGCATCTCCGAGCGCCTCACCTGGCAGATAGACAGCGATGTCTGGACCGAACAGCTCCTGGGCAGCCTCGTCGTCGCCGACGGCGGACTGCCCGACCATATTGGCACTGGTGACGGCAAGGGGACCGGCGGCACGGAGGAACTCCCTCGTGTCCGGATGATCGGGAGAGCGCAAACCAATGGTCTTACGGGCGCGGTCGCCGAGCCACTCTGGCGTTGTGGCCAGCTTGGGCAAGACCAGGGTGAGGGCTCCCGGCCAGTGGGTCTCCGCGAGCTCGATCGCCCGGTCGCTGAATGCAGCCAGCTGCTGGGCCTGGTCCAGATCGACGACCAGGATCGCCAGCGGCTTCACACCGGGTCTGCCCTTGACCTCGAAGATACGGGCCAGGGCATCCTCGTTGAACGGATCGGCGGCGATCCCGTACAACGTGTCTGTGGGCACCCCGACCAAATCCCCGTTGCGGACCGCGGCGCAGGCATCTGACAGGACCTTGCTATCCATAGCCACAAGGTAGTCGAGAGTCGAGAGTCGAGAGTCGAGAGTCGCAAGTTCCCGCCGTGCCCTTTCTAACCTCGGCTGCGTCTTTGCTCTCCCCTAAGCGGAACAGGATTTTCCAGGAAGGAAAAAACACTGAGCCGGGACCCAAGAAACTCCGCAGATCTCATCGCCTCCATCGGCGACCTCCCGCGGCACGAGACCGAGCGTCTCCTCAGCAAGGCCACCGACCGGCCTCGCACCGACCTGCTCTTGGGTGTACCCATCACCGATACCGAACTGGCGACCTTCGAAGCCCTCGCGGCCAGGAGACGCGCCGGCGAGCCGCTCCAGTATCTCGAAGAACGGATCCCATTCGGGCCGATCGAGGTAACGGTCGATCGGAGGGGCCTCATCCCGCGCCCGGAGACCGAACAGCTCTTCGCTCTGGCAGTCGATGCGGTGGTCGAGCCACAAATCATCGTCGACCTGGGCACCGGATCGGGCAACCTCGCTCTGGCGCTGAAGCACGCCTTTCCCGATGCCGTGGTGTATGCGACGGAGATTTCCCCAGCGGCGGCGTCGTTGGCTCGGGAGAATTCCCGCGATGCCAATCTCGATGTCACCGTGCTCGACGGCGACCTGTTCGACCCGATCCCCGAGCATCTTCGAGGCAACGTCGACCTGATCGTCTCAAATCCCCCCTACCTATCCGAAGCCGAGATTGCCGAGCTGCCCGCCGACGTCCGCGACCACGAACCGAGGATCGCCCTCGTGGCAGGGCGCACCGGAGATGAGGTGGTGGCTGTTATTGCTTCCGAGGCACCGCGCTGGCTCGCTCCGGGTGGCACCATCGTCTGTGAGATATCGGAGTTCCGCGGTCCTGCCATGGAGGAGCTATTCGCCCCTCTCGGTGGCGAGGTTCGCAAGGACCTAGCCGGAAAGGACCGCTTCGTCATCGGAAGGGCCTAACTTGCGACTTGCGACTTCCGACTCGCGACTTCCGACTTCCGACTTGCGGTCCACCCCGAATCTAAAGGAAATCTAAAGCCGCGCCAGTAGATCCACCAGCCTTCGCTGCACGTCGTTCACGTCGCTCGTCGGCACCGTGTGGTGGTTCGACATGAGCGAGAATACGATCGGTCGACCGGTCGATGTGGTGATATACCCGCTGAGTGAGCGGACGCCGGTCATGGTTCCGGTCTTGGCTCTGAGATTCCCGACGGCCGGGCCATCTGTTATTACGTTCTCGATGGTCCCATCAACACCGGCGATCGGCAGCGACCGCACGAACGCGTCCACCCCGTCGTCGCGGGCCAGCCAGCTCGTGACCGAGCTGATGATCCCCGACGATCGAGTGTCGATCCGAAAAGGCGCGATCGTTTTGCTCGGCAAGTGGGGCGACATCGGGCGTTATCGCCGACACATTTATCGGGGTGTCGCAGACGCGATGGACATCACGCTGGAGCTCAAAAAAGGAACGATGCTGGAGGGCAGGTGGTGCGATCTGCCTGACCAGGCCAAGCACATCTGGCTGTGGGGAACCGACGATACGCTGCAGTTCACTTGGCGCGGCGGGCGTCGCGCCAAG
>JACZST010000062.1 GCA_022574065.1 Acidobacteriota bacterium | reverse complement strand
AACGACCCTGCCGGCCGCTTCGGGTCCTTCAACCCTGCCCGGGTCCGGCGGATCGCCTTGGACACCGCGGTGATAGCGTCTTGCTGGCCGACGATGCGCTCATGGAGCGTGTCCTCCATGTTGAGCAGCCGCTGGGATTCTTCTTCGGTGAGACGATGCACGGGAATACCGGTCCACATCGCCAGGACCTCGGCGATCTCATCTTCGTCGATGACCGCCGAATAACTCTCGCTGGAAGATGCCGACTGGATCTCGAGCTCGGCCCGATCGGCGATGAGGACCCGCTCCTGGTCCCTCAGTTGGGCGGCCCGCTCGAACTGCTGGGCGTAAACTGCGTCACGCTTGTCCGCTCTGATCTTGGCGACGCGGTCGTCGATGTCGCGGACGTCCGGCGACAGGTCGACTCGCTTGAGGCGCATGCGGCTCCCCGCCTCATCGATCAGGTCGATCGCCTTGTCCGGGAGGAACCGATCCGAGATGTAGCGGTCTGCCAGATTCGCCGCATTCACCAGGGCCTGCTGGGTGAAGTTCACCTTGTGGTGGTCCTCGTAGGCCTCACGGAGCCCTTCGAGAATCAAGATGGTGTCGGCCACGCTCGGCTCGTCGACCTGGATCGGCTGGAAACGGCGCTCCAGCGCCGAATCCTTCTCCAGGTACTTGCGGTACTCCTCGAGCGTGGTGGCGCCGATCGTCTGCAGCTCGCCGCGGGCGAGCATCGGTTTGAGGATGCTCGCCGCGTCGATGGCGCCCTCGGCCGCGCCGGCACCGACGAGGGTGTGGATCTCGTCGATGAACAGGATGATGTCACCTCTGGTGCGGATCTCCTTGAGGACCTTCTTCAGGCGTTCCTCGAAGTCGCCCCGGTATCGAGACCCGGCGACCAGGGCGCCGAGGTCGAGGGTGTACAGGTGCTTGTCGGTGAGGGTTTCCGGCACCGTCCCGAGCACGATCTGTTGGGAGAGGCCCTCAACGATGGCGGTCTTGCCGACACCGGGCTCCCCGATCAGCACCGGGTTGTTCTTCGTGCGACGAGACAAGACCTGCATGACCCGCTCGATCTCATTGCTTCTACCGATCACAGGGTCGAGCTGACGATCGCGTGCCAGCTGGGTCAGGTTCCTGCCGAACTGGTCGAGCACGGTGGACCCGCTCGATGAGCCTCCGGATTCGCGTGAGCTGCCGCCGCCTGAGTGACCGGAGGGTTGGCCCTCCTCGCCTTGAACGCCGGAGAGCAGCTGGATGACGGTCTGCCGAACCTTGGGCAGATCGGCCCCGAGTTGCTGAAGCACCTGGGCGGCGACCCCTTCGCCCTCGCGGATGAGCCCGAGAAGGATGTGCTCGGTGCCGATGTAGTTGTGACCGAGCTGGAGAGCTTCCCTGAGCGACAGCTCGAGAACCTTCTTGGCCCGCGGGGTGAACGGAATGTGCCCACTGGGAGCCTGGGAGCCTTGTCCGATGATCTCTACGACCTGGAATCGCACCGACTCGAGGCTGATACTCATGCTCTCCAGGGCCCTGGCGGCGACACCCTCGCCTTCGTGGATGAGACCGAGCAGGATGTGCTCGGTGCCGATGTAGTTGTGGTTGAGCAACCGCGCTTCTTCTTGGGCCAGAACCACGACCCGGCGTGCCCTGTCGGTGAACCGCTCGAACAACTCGGTACCTCGTATGTAACTGTGGCGCCCTCTTCAAGGCGCCTCGGTGAGTATAGGACCGGGCCTTCCTAAGTCCCGGACCGGCTGACGGCGTTCTTCTCACCTTTGCAAACGCCGCGGCTACCATCCTGATTCCCCGACCTGGCCCCGGAGCCGCCTGTGGATCGACCAATCCTCCAAGAACTCATACCGATTCCCGGTGTCTGGGAACGTATCGTCGCGGTCGAGGCTCGCCTTGACGAGGTAACCCGCTCCACCGATGAATTTCTCACCGAAGTGGCACAACATCTGTTGCACGCCGGGGGGAAGCGCTACCGCCCGCTGGTGGCCCAGGTCGCAGCCGAACTGGGCCCAGATCGGGGCGACAGGCCGGTAGAGGCCGGCGTCTCTGTCGAGTTGGTCCACCTCGGATCGCTGTACCACGACGACGTCATCGATGAGGCGGATAGTCGTCGCGGGCGACCGTCGGTAAACGAGAAATGGTCGAACACGATCGCGATCCTGGCCGGTGACTTCCTGCTTGCTCGCGCCTCCGAGGTGGCGGCTCCGCTCGGCGAAGCTGCGGTCGCACTGATCGCCAGCACCTACGCCACGCTGTGCGAGGGTCAGGTGGCGGAGCTCCGCTACGCCGGTGGCCTCGAGCATGGAGCAGATGGCTACTACCAGGTGATCGGTGGGAAAACGGCAAGCCTCATCCGTACCTCAGCCCGGCTCGGGGCGATGACATCGGGGGCAGACGAAGAGTCGATCGAGGCAATAAGCGACTGGGCCTGGGAGATGGGTCTGGTCTTCCAGATGACCGACGACGTGCTCGATCTGGTCGCCGACGAGGACTTCATCGGCAAACCGGCGGGATCCGACATCCGCGAGGGCGTGTACACGCTGCCGGTTCTGTATGCGGCCGGCGGCCCCGATGGAGACGAGATCCGGGCGCTGCTCGGGGCCGACGCCCCGACCGACCAGCGCGAGATCGATCGGGTCATCGAGCTCACGGTTTCGGGAGGGCACGTCGACCGGGTGGTTGATGAGGCGGTTGAGCGCATCCGGGTTGCAGAGAAGGCCGCCGACCGGATCGCGTCGGAAGAGCTGCGTGCGATCCTGGAAAACCTGGATGCCTACTTGCTGGAACGGGTGAGGGCGGCTCGTAGGGCGTAGCCCGTCCGACGGACACGCCTGTATTACGTATCACGTACAACGTATTACGTAATCCAACATCAGTTATCGGACCAATTGCTGATCAAGCTCCAGAGCATCTTTGCCGACGGCGTAGCGTCGCGGAAAACTCCTTGCCTCGAGTCGTAGCCCGTCCGACGGACTACGACTCCGGCCGCATCGTCGGAAACAAGATCACTTCTCGAATGTGCTCCCGATCGGCCAGCAGCATCACCAACCGGTCGACACCAATGCCGAGACCGCCGGTCGGGGGCAGCCCGTATTCGAGGGCCCGTACGTAGTCCTCGTCGATGGGATGGGCCTGGTCGTCGCCACCGGCACGCGCCGCCGCTTGAGCCTTGAATCGGTCGAGCTGGTCGACGGGGTCGTTGAGCTCGGAGAAGGCGTTGGCGTATTCGGACCCGGCGATGACGAGCTCGAAGCGCTCCGTCAACTCGGGGTCATCGCGGTGTTCGCGAGCGAGGGGCGAGACCTCCTTCGGGTAGTCCACGACGAAGGTCGGCTCCCAGATCTCGGGCTCCACCAACGCCTCGTAGAGGGCGAACAGCACACGGCCCGGGCCCGCCTCGTCGCCGACCTCGACGCCGCGGCCTTGCGCAACCGTACGCAACCGTTCGAGAGGAGTGGCCGTCGACACCTCCTCGCCGACGGCCTCTGAAACCAGGTCGGTGAGCCGTGCCCTGCGGTACGGCGGCTCGAGGCTCAGCTCCCTGCCCTGATACCTGATCGATGTCGATCCGACAGACGCCTCAGCCACCGCGGCGAAAACCACCTCGATGAGCTCCATCATGTCCTCGTAGTCGGCGAGGGCCTGGTACGCCTCCAGCATCGTGAACTCCGGATTGTGGGTAGCGTCGACCCCCTCGTTACGGAAGGTCTTCCCCAGCTCGTACACCCGCTCCATGCCGCCGACGACCAGCCGTTTCAGGTACAGCTCGCTTGCAATGCGAAGCCGCAGCTCGAGGTCGAGCGCGTTGTGATGCGTGATGAAGGGCCTGGCGATGGCGCCGGTCGCCTGCGGTGACAAGATCGGGGTCTCCACCTCGACAAATCCCCGTAACTCGAACTGACGCCGCAATTCGGAGACGACTGCCACTCGGGTCAGTGCCGTGTCCCTGGCGTGCTGGTTGACCATCAGATCGAGGTAGCGCCTCCGCGACCGGGCCTCCACATCCTTGAGTCCGTGCCACTTCTCGGGAAGGGGCCGCAGCGACTTGGCCAGCAGCGTGTACGACTCGACGCGCACCGACAGCTCCCCCTTCTTGGTGGTGATCACCTCACCTGATGCACCGATCCAGTCCCCGGAGTCGAGGTCGAGGAAGCCCCGGAAATCATCGTCTCCGAGCACGTCGTTGGAAACGAACAGCTGGATGCGGCCCGAACCGTCCTGGAGCACGCCGAAGGCGAGGGCACCCATCTCACGCACATTCATCAGCCGCCCGGCGACGATCACGACGTCCCCGGTCTCCGCCGCCGGAGCCAGGTCGGCGTAGCGCTCGGCGAGGGCGGCAGCGAGGTCGGTGCGCTCGAACCGGTACGGGTACCCGCCGGCGCGCAAGACGTCCCGATGCTTTGCCATGCGGGCGGCTACAAGTGGGTCGTCGCTGGCGGTGGTCTCTTCGCTCATTCCCGGTTCAGTTCATAGATGAGCCGGAGGCCCTCGAGGGTCAGGTACTCGTCGGTGATGTCGACCAGCCGGCAGTGCGGGACGATGGTAGAGGAGAGGCCTCCGGTGGCGATGACCACCGGTTTGGAATCAAGCTCTCCCGTGATCCGTTGGACGATCCCGTCGACGAGCCCGCTGTGGCCATAGAGGGCGCCGCTCTGTATCGCTTCCACCGTTCCCTTGCCGATCGGCGACCGCGGCGGGGTGAACTCGACACCGCGCAGCGCGGCGGTGCCTGCGGTCAGCGCATTGGTGGAGAGCTCCAGTCCGGGTGCGATCACGCCGCCTATATAGGCCCCATCGGATCCGACGACATCGAAGTTTGTGGACGTCCCGAAGTCGACGACGATCGCCGGGGCCCCGTGTCGCTCGCGGGCGGCTAGGGCATTGACGATTCGATCGGCTCCGACCTCGCGTGGGTTGTCGATGAGGATGGGCATGCCGGTCTTGGTCCCAGGCTCGACGACGACGACGTCCCCTCCGTTGGTGAGGGTCGGTGCGACATTGCGCAGCGTGGTCGTCACCGCAGGGACGACGCTGGAAACGGCTACTCCTTTGATGTCCCCTTGCGAGAAGCCGTCGAGCGCCAGCACGCCGATGACCTCCCACCGCATCTCGTCCTCGGTACGGTCGGTGGTGGTGAGCCGCCAATGGCCGACGAGTTCCTCGACATCGAAGATCCCGAGCACGATCTGGGTGTTCCCGACATCGATAGTGAGCAGCATCAGGCCTCCCCGTAGAGAATGGATGGACGATCCAGCCGGGAGCCGAGGTCGGGTACCCAGGTTCCGTCAACCCGGTCGATGTGGACGTTGTCCATCAGTCTGGTGGTGCCAACACCAGCCGCAACGGCAAGGAACGCCGGCACCTCGAGCGCGGGCAGTGCGGAAGCATCGGCTTGGGATGCCAGCGTGACGTACTCGAGGTGGGCACCGGGCTCGGCATCCACCCGGGCCCGGGCGATCTCCTCGAGGGTGGCCGCGTCCGTTTCGCCCTCCTCGACCGCGGACGCGGCGGCCGCCAGCCCGGCGGACAGGGAGAGCGCGGCGCCCCGCTCGGCTTCTGACAGGTGGATGTTCCGAGACGAAAGAGCCAGCCCGTCTCGCTCCCTGATGGTCGGACGACCGATGATCTCGACAGGAAAAGACAGATCTGCACCCAGACGCGTCACCAACACGAGCTGTTGGGCATCCTTGCGCCCGAAGTAGGCTCGATCGGGCTGAATCCCGGCGAGCAGTTTGGCAACGACGACGGCGACGCCGTCGAAGTGACCGGGCCGATGGTCGCCTTCCATCAGCTCGCCGACGCCGGCCACGGTGATCGAGGTCAACGGCTGCTCCGCGTACATCTCTTCGATCGGCGGTGCGAACAGCATGTCGGCGCCGGCCTGTTCGGCCAGCGCGGCATCCCGAGCCAGGTCCTGGGGGTAGGCGGCAAGATCGACATCCTCGTTGAACTGGAGCGGGTTGACGAACAGGCTCACCACGACGGTGTCGCTGGACCGACGCGCTGCGGAGATGAGGTCGAGGTGGCCTTCGTGGAGATAGCCCATCGTCGGGACCAGCGCAACCGACCCGCGATCCCCTTTGCGGACATCGGCGAAGGTGGCAACCGTCCTCATAGCAATTCCTCGAACCGATCGGTGGTTCCGGCGACCAGCGCCGTCGCCCTGAGGAAGGAGCGAAAGGCTGCCTCCCACTCCGGTGTTTCCTCCGCCACGGCTGCAAGTTGGGTGGCGACGGTAGCCACGTCACCGCGGGCGATCGGCCCGGTGAGGGACTCGGCAGGTCCTTGATCAAAGGCGTTGCTGATGATCGCCTCGACGAGGGGGCGCGCCGCGGCGAACGGTACGCCCGCGGCGGTGAACAGGTCCTTGGCCACCGTCAACGCTGCCAGAGGGAAGTTGGCGGATGCTGCGGCGGCCGCGTGGTACGCAGGCTTGTGCGCATCGTCGAGATCGAACGGGAAGCCACCGATCGAGGCTGCCAGCTCGTGCAGCAACTCTCGCAATGGGGAATCGGCGGTAACGGCGAACCACGCACCACCCAGACGTGCCGCCCCGGCCTCTGGGTTCGGCAGTGTTTGTAATGGGTGGAAGGCGCCGGTGGCGACACCGACGGCGGCGATGGGGGCCAGCGCCTCGACCGAGGTGGCGCCCGACAGGTGGACGGCGCCGGAGGCGTCGCCGATCGTAGGGGCGAGCGAGTCTGCGATGTCGCCGATCGCATCGTCGCGGACCGCGATCAGGACGAGATCGACCGGTGGAACGGGATCGCCGACCCGCTGTGCCATGGCCCCGAATCGAGCGGCGGCATTCCGAGCGCGCTCATGCGTGCGCCCGAAAACGGCGACGATGTCATGCCCCGCCTGGTCCGCAGCGATAGCGAGCGCCGTCCCGGCACGGCCGGGACCTACAACGACAATCCGCATCCGGCTCCGATCCTGGTTCGCGGTATCGGTCCTGAACCAGGAAAGGTAGCCGGAGGTCGTGCCTGTTTCTCCGCCTTCTTCTCCGTCTCCACCGCAAAAGCGGGGGAGACGCGTTGCGGCGCAAGCCGCAAACGCAGAGGGGGCTCTGAGGGCAATCCGTTCAGATGAGCTCATGTTGAAGCACTTAACCTCCCAGAGCCCCCTCCGCTCGCAGGCTTCGTCTGCTCGCGCCTCCCCCACTTCGTGTGAGAGGCGAAGATGTTGTCCCCTCCGTCACCGGCCGACGGCGCTGCCACCTCCCCGAAGAGGCGAGGACACAGAGGGAAACGGATAGACGCCGAGCGGTTCGTCACCCTCCACTCCGACACCGGCAACCAGGGTGCCGTCGGGAAGGACTGCGTCCGGCCACACCTCGAGCAGGGGCTCTACGACGAAGCGGCGTTCCAGCAAACGGGGATGGGGGACGGTGAGCCCGGGCAGATCGATCGTCGCTGCGTCGAAAATGAGCAGATCGAGATCGAGCGACCGTGGGCCCCAGCGGACCAGCCGCTTTCTGTCCCTGGCCCGCTCGATGTTCAACATCGCGTGCAGCAGCGCCCTGGCCGGCGTGGCGGTCTCGATGATGACAACGGCATTCAGGAACGGTCCCTGCTCCGGTCCGCCGACCGGGGCCGTCTCATAGACGGACGACACACCGGCCAGGAGTGACTCGGCGCCGAGGCCGACGGCTGCGGCAACCAGGTTGGCAAAGCGATCGCCGAGGTTCGACCCGATGCCGACGGCGGCAACGCTCACTCGGCCGGTATCAGGCTGCGTCCCTCTGGTCCAAGGGGACGACCGATGATCTCCTGGATCACCGATGTGGCGATGATCGGATCCTCCACCAGGCCGGAGTGCACGAGGTACCCGGCGAGCAGGCCGGAGAGGGTCTCATCGATCGTATCCCGGTGGACGAGGACGGAGGAGCGGGGCTCGGAAAGGGCGTCGTCCATCGCGGTGAAAATCGCCTCGATCTCCTCGTTCGTTTCCGGCATGCCGTCCACCGTATGGGTGAAAACCCGAAAACCGGCTTCGTCGTATGCGTTGCGGTTCTGGCCTGGAGCCAGCAGGCTGAGGACGGTGTTGATCCCCTGATCGGTTAGCCAGCGGATCTCCTCCTCGCGGCGCACCCTACGATGCTGGAAACCCGACCCGCCGATACGTTCGGAGACGGCAAGTCGCCCGGCGATCACCCATCGGAAGCCCCTGGGCTCGAGCCCCGGTACGTCCTTCTTGGTCATCGGTGGGCACGAACGATAGCGTCGGCGGTCCTCGACGCCTCGAGGGCCATCCCCACATCGTGCACGCGGACGATGGCTGCACCAGAGGAGATAGCGAGCGACATGGAGGCGGCGGTCGCCACATCACGATCCGTCGGTTGGCTGGGCCTACCCGCCTTGTCCAGAATCGAGCCGAGGAACGACTTTCTCGAAGTTCCGACCAGCAGCGGGCGGCCCCGGCCGATCTCGTCGAGGCGGGCGAGAAGCTGGAGGTTGTGGGTGGCGGTCTTTCCAAACCCGATGCCCGGATCCACGATCATCTTCTCTGGAGCCACCCCTGCGTCGCGCGCGACGCCTAAGCTTTTCCGCAGGCTGGTCAGGATATCGGGCAGTAAGTCACGGTACTCCGTTCCCGCCTGGTTGTGCATCAACACCAGCGCCGTCCCGGTCTCAGCGGCCACAGTGGCTATCTCCGGGTCACGCTGAAGCCCCCACACATCGTTGATGAGCGCAGCGCCGGCGGCTACGGCCTGGCGCGCCACTTCCGCCTTGTAGGTATCGATGCTGATGGGGATATCAAGAGCGTTATTCAGCCGCTCAATGACGGGGATGACGCGGCCCAATTCCTCCTCGGTCGATACCGGCGTAGCCCCACCGTCGTAGACAGCTCCAGGCGGCCTGGTCGATTCACCACCAACGTCTATCAGGTCAGCGCCACCCTCCTGGAACGCCAGGGCCTGAGCGACCGCCGCCTCCACGTCTCCGCCGAGTCCGTCACCGGAAAAGGAGTCCGTGGTGACGTTGACGATACCCATAACGTAGGTGCGTGAACCCCAATGGAAGGTATGCCTGCCAATAGTAGTAGCCACCGGAGTGCTGGCGGTATTAACCATGCCACGTCCTTATCTGTTGCTGATCAATGGTATCACCGCGCCGGAGGTTGCGTGAGCGGACGCCTTCTCCAAGAATAAACCGAGCCTGAAAGCCCAATAGGCTTCCAAGCTCGATAATGATCTGGAGCTGGTGGAAAGTGCGACGCCTAGTCGTCACCCCTGTTTCCAGTGGCGCGCTCCAGCAGCCGCTCAAAGGATTGGCCCAGCAGCAGCCTGACAAGGCGCTTGTGCCCCAGGCCGTAGTAG
>JACZST010000061.1 GCA_022574065.1 Acidobacteriota bacterium | reverse complement strand
TTGTCGAGATCGACATCACCGACCCCACCGACCCCGAGCTGATGCGGAGCCTCCAGATCGATGGTCGCTATGTCTCGTCACGAATGGTCGATGGCGCCATCCGACTCGTCGTCTCCTCGCAGCCGACCGGATTCACCTGGGAGTTCCCGGAGGGAAGCGGCCTGCGCGCCGAGCGAGAAGCAGAGGAGAAAAACCGCGAGCTCCTGCGCAACTCGACCGCCGACAACTGGCTCCCATACGTCGTGGTCACCGATCACGACGGTGTCGACGTGACCGTCGTCGAGGGAACGCTGGTCGACTGCAACCGGACCCACCGGCCCGACGAGTTCTCGGGGCTCACCACGCTGTCCCTGGTCACCCTCGACCTCGACGAGCTCGCCATCGAAGACGCCACAGCCGTTTTCGCCGACGGCGATATCGTCTATTCATCCGGTGACGCGACCTATGTCGCCACCTCGCGGTGGATCAACCCGTTCGTGTGGGACCGCGGTGAACGACCCGAAGACATGAACACCATGATCCACAAGTTCACCCTCCAGCCCCGCGGCGCTGAATACCAAGCATCCGGCACCGTCCCCGGCTACATGCTGAGCCAGTGGTCGATGTCCGAATGGCAGGGTGACCTCCGCGTCGCCTCGACCGACTCGCCTCAATGGTGGGATACACCCGAGTCCGATTCCGTCGTGACCGTGCTGCGCGATAACGGCGACGAGCTCGAAACCATCGGAAGCGTCGACGGCCTCGGGCGCGGAGAGCGCATCTACGCGGTCCGGTTCATCAAGGACCGCGGCTACGTCGTTACCTTCCGCCAGGTCGATCCGCTGTACGTGATCGATCTGTCCGATCCCCGCCGGCCAACAGTGGAAGGCGAGCTCAAGATCCACGGGTACTCCGCCTACCTACATCCGGTGAGCGACGGCCTCCTGCTAGGGGTGGGCCAGGATGCCGACCACAACGGTCGGGTAACGGGGCTCCAGGCGTCGCTGTTCGACGTAGCCGACCCGCAACAACCGGAGCGGACCGACCAGTTCACCATGGGCGACGCGAGTTCCGAGCTCGAGTGGGATCACCATGCGTTCCTGTTCAACCCGGCCGACGGCCTCACCGTCATCCCGTTCCAGCGGTGGGACGACAAGGGGGCACGGGCCGGCGCCCTCGTGCTCGAGGTCACCGCAGCGGGGATCCGTGAGATCGGAATCGTCAGCCACAACACCAAGGCCAACCGGGGATGGGAGATGCCGGTGCGCCGGTCATTGCTCATCGACGGCAGGCTGGTGACGGTCTCCGAGGCGGGCGTGATGATGTCGGCGGCGGACACGCTCGACACACTCGACTGGGTTGAGTTCTAGGACGAAGTCCTCAGCAAGAAGAGTCCTCAGTCATCAGCCAGAAAGAGTTCTCGGCCAAAAGGACTGACGAATGATGACTGATGACCCGTCCCTCACTCGACGTCGATCCTCACCGGGCCTTCTCTCCCCTCGTCGTCGTCGCGATCGCCGTTGACGATCTCGTCGACAAATGCGCCGATCCCTGCCGCTATCTCATATCCGGCCTTGGCAAGATGCACCCCAGCTCGCTTCAGCCCGGTGACGACCGTCTGCGGATCGGGTAGACCATCCAACATCAGGCGCCGATTCCGAAGGTGACCCGCAGCTCTCCATCGACGAGGCTGGCCCGCCGCACATGACGCCGCTTCAGCGAATCGGGGAGGGCTATCGATCGACGGTACTGACCCACGGTCACAATCAGCTCGTGGTCGTGGCGCACCAGATCGAGATCGTCGTGCTCTGCGAAGGGCATCCCGACGATGAGCACGACATCGTCACCCTCGTCTTCGATGCGGAAAGGTCGACCCTGTGACAATCGGTGGGTCGGATCGACGTCGCCGTACAGCTCGTCTCCCACGACCCGCAGCCGATCGATGCCGATCATCTCCTCGTCGAACAGTCGCAGCTGGCGGATGTCGACGTCGGCGAATGCCTCGGCGACATCCTCGAGGTGACCCTTCTGGATCTGCCGCCACTGGGCGAAATACGGGTCGGTAACGGCTTCCGGGAGGACCCGGTTGACGATCGCCGAGTCGACCGCGTACCCGAACAGCCCAAGATAGGTGTAGGTCCGCTTCGCTTCTGCGATCACCATCTTCTCCGGGTTCATCACGAGACGGGCCGTGGTGATATCTGGATCGGAGAGAATGTCACGAATGCCATCGAGGCGGTCGTAAAACATCGCCACCGTGTCAAACACCTTGTCGTCGGCGATCGGCAGCGACGACATCCGGCTGAGCACCGGCCTCACCACCTTGGCGACCTGCTTGCTGACCGGGAACAGTTTGTCCATGTACCACGACATGACATCGGGCAGGCTGAGCAGACGGAGGGTCTCGGCGGTTGGGGCGCAGTCGACCACGATCACGTCGTAGTTCCCCGATGAAACATGGTCCCGCACCGTCGCCAGCGAGAACAGTTCGTCCATGCCGGGAAACACCGTCAACTCCTCGGCCTCAACCCCTTCGAGACCCGACCAGTCGAACACCTTGGTCAGGTAGTCACGAACCGGCCCCCACGACTCTTCGAGGCGCAGCTGTGAATCGATCTGCTGGGCATCCAGGTTGTCGATGACCGAGGTCTCTGTGTCCCCCAGCTTGACCTGGAAGGCATCGGCCAATGAATGGGCGGGGTCGGTCGACATCACCAGCGTACGATGGCCAAGCTCGGCGGATCGGATCGCCGTCGCCGCAGCAATGGTGGTCTTCCCGACGCCCCCCTTCCCTGTGATGAGCACGACCCGCATCAAGCACTTCCTTCTGCCTGGTTCTTCAACCCGCGCAACGCAGTACCGACGATTTGCTTCTCGGCCTGCCGGCGTAAGAATCCTGGGACCTTGAAGGTGGGCTCCACCCTCAATGCGTAGACGATTTCGGTGCCCGCGCCATCATCGAGGGCGTTGAACTGATAGCTTCCCTCGAGCACGGTGATGTCGTTGTTAGGACGTGCCGCCCAGGCAAATCCGTTGTCGCGGTCGTAGTCGTACTCGAGGGTGTACGAGATCTCCTTGATCATTGCGTCGATGGTGAAATCGGCAACCGTCGGGCGCCCCTGATCGTCGACCTCGGTGACCTGGGCGGATTTCACCCCTTTCGCCCACTCCGGATAGGCCTCGAGATCGATCGCAATCTCGTAGATGCGCTGCGGCTCGGCGGATACGTCGATCGTTTGAACCGTGCCCTCCATCGCAACTCCTTCGGCTCCCGCCCCTTGGGCAAAGAGTAGCGGCCTACCAGCCACCAGCCACCGGTCGGCAGACGCAGCCACACCACACGTGAGAGTCAGCGTGCAGTTGCGACGATATGGTCGAGCCGCAACTCGTAAGCGACCTCGACCGTCGGATCCCGGTTCGCTGCGGAAAAGGCGGCGATGCCGGTTCGTAGCTCGTGCGCATCGACGAACTGGAGGGTCGACACGAAGCCTGCTTCGACGGCGGCGACCCACTCCCCCGCCGTTGGCGCCTTGTGCTCGATCACCGTTGTGCGATCGACTTCGTCTGTGGCTTTTCGTAGGTAGGCCTCGACTGTCGACGACTCGGGGAAACGGGCAGCGTCGACAGCGGTAACGCTGGGAAACCAGCGCGCCAGCATGGACGTTGCGTGGTGATCGGGCGCCAGCGTCCAGATCTCGACTCTTCCACCTCGCTTGGTCACCCTGACCGCCTCGTCCACCGCCAGGGGCCAGTCCCCGTAGTGGAGCGACAAGTGGAACCAGGCAAGGTCGAACGCCTTGTCACGAAACGGCAGCGCCTGGGACACACCGCGAACGACCGTGATCCCTCGCTCGACCGCCGGACGGATCATTTCCCTGGCAGGATCGAGCACCACCGGGCGGTGTCCCAGGTCCCTCCACACTCCGGCGTGGTGCCCAGGCCCGCCACCGACGTCCAGGATCGCCGATCCAGAGTGGAGGCCTTCCCCTGCCAGGCGAGCCCGCTCGAGGGAGGCACGGGAGGGCGGCCGGTGCCGATATCCTGCGGCAAGTCGATCTAGGTCGACCTCAGCCATGCCTGGTGGCGCGCCCTGTGGCACGGAAGTAGCCCAGGTTCCTGGTCACCGTGCTCCCAATCCGCCAGGTCGTCGCTCGAGGTTGGTGAATGTCGCCGAAGTAGTGAAAGGGCGGCTCGTGTGTCTCGACATAATCCAGGATCGCCTGCGACCCCTTTTCCCTCCCACCGATCACATCGGTGGCCAGGGCCGGAATCTCTGGTGGGACGTGGGTGCAGAGCACATCGACCGACCCCAACTTGGCGAGCTTCTCCGCCATTTCATCTTCCGTGACCTCGCCCGGTGTCCCGATCCGAACGGTCCCGCCTCCGGCGAAGCCGACAGTGATCCCTTCGATCTCGATGACCTCGGCATCGACAAAACGGGCAGAAGCCGGCAGATGCTCGGCGAGCATCTCGGGCCGGTCGACATTGCCGTAGGTGACATAGGCCTCCGATCCGTCGAGGGCAGCACAGATCTCTTGGTAGGCCGCGGCGATCGCCTCGTCGTACTGCGATCTGAGCTCGTTCTCGCGACCCCTGGCGTGCTCCCGCCACATGGCAGAGGCTTCTTCGGTGCGCCCTTCGGTCCGCAACGCCACGAATCGGTCGGCCAGATCGTGACCGGAGACGTCGGCGATGATCCCGGTTCGTGTTCGATAATCGATGAAGTTGATCAGATCGCCGAGCACGAGCAGCGGCTCGCCCTGCGAGGCGACCCTGGCGAGGGAGTCAACGGCGCCGTGGACGTCGGCAACGAGGAGCATCAGCTTGGCGCGGGGGCGAACACCCGTGCTACGGCAACCAGTGCCGCACCTCCGACGAGGGCGGCTGCGGCGGCGATTACCGGGTTCCAGCCGGCGAAGGTGGCCGACATCCCGCCCATCCCAAATCCGAACACGGCAGCGGTAGCCGATCGTCCTGTCTCACCGAGTCGTCGCTCCGGATCGGCAAATTCCCAGCCATCGACCCAGGCTCCGACGGCGACGCCGACGATCCACACCAGCAGCGCCAGCAACCCGAGGGCGAGCGCTATGGCGTAGATCCAGACCATGAGATCAGCGTAGACCGATAGCAAGCTCGAGCTCGTCACGGACCCGGGTGTCGCGCTCGGCGGCGTGTGCCCTGTCCAGGGCGGCGTCGGTGACGCTGCCGACGAACCGGGCGGCAGACCAGGCTGCGTGCGCTCGCAGCAGCCAGTCGGGATGGCCCAGGTAGCCGATCACGACATCGCGCAGCTGTGGGGAGCCATCGTTTCCCGCCACCACCAGGGCGTTGCGCCTGAGGATCCGGGGGCGGCGGCCGGGGAGATAGAAGTGGGCGTACCGCCGCAACAGTGTCTGGTCGTCTGTGCCGAGTATGTCGAGAATCTGCGGGCGCAGCGGCAGATCGATGCTCTGCTCCAGCACGCGATGCCCCGGCGGGCAGGCGGTGATGCAGTCGTCACAGCCATACAGCCGATCGCCGACCGCTTCCCTGAGGTTTTCGGGAATCACCCCTGCGGTCTGCAACCAGTAGGCGAGACACCGGCTGGCGTCGAGCACACCCGGCGCGACGATGGCTCCGGTCGGGCACGCCGGCATGCAAGCAACGCAAGTGCCGCAGGAACGCCGCATCGGTTGGTCAACCGGCAAGTCGGCGTCGGTGACTACCGAGCCGAGCAGCACCCATGGCCCGGACCCAGGAACCAGGACCATCGTGCTCTTGCCCCACCACCCGATCCCGGCACGAACCGCCGCGGCGCGATCGACCAATCGCGAGTCGTCGGCGAAGACGGCTGAGCGGTGCCCGTGAGCATCGAGCGCGGCTGCGATCGCCTCGACGGCTGCTCGCAACCCGACATAGTGGTCGGTCTCTGCAAACCGGGCGATCCGCATCGTGCCCGGTTCGGTGGAGTCGGTAGCGGCGGTGCCGGGCACGTAGGGATGAGCAACCGCAACGATGCGCTCAGCCCATGGATGGGTTCTACGGACATCGGTCGCGACCTCGGTGTCGGTGTAGGTGAACGGCAGGTCGGCGCTGAGCCCCTCAGCTGCGCGGGTTTCCATGGTTTCGGCAACGTCAGCGAATCCGTCGGCAGTGGTCACCCCGAAGCCAACGCAGCCATGACTCTTCGCAATCTCATCGAGGCGCTGCCGCAACACGCCACAACCATACGGCTAGCCGGTAACTGCGTCCTGCTCAGGATCGCGGGGCACGAGTCTCAAAGGGGCAACCAGACCGGCATCCGACAGGTTGCGCAGCGCCGCTTCCTCGATGGCGCCGACCTCGATCCTGCCGTCGGTGCCGGCTAGCAGCACCGGAACGATGCAATCGGCACACGCCGACGTCCCATCCATCACGCACGTGTCACAGTCGATGATCATTCGTCCTCCTCGATCCACACCGTAAGGACGGGGTGTGACACGAAGTCGCAAGTCGCAAGTCGCAAGGTGGCCAGTTCCTAGCCACCAAACGCTCAGCCGACAACTGGGAACTCGGAAGTGGGGACTGGGAACTCATTACCCTCGCCGGCATGCGGCTTGGGATCAACCTCGGATACTGGGGTACGGCGGTCGCTGAGGATTCGAGCATCATCACCGAAGTCGAGAAGCTCGGCTACCACTCGGTGTGGACGGCAGAGGCATACGGCTCCGATGCGTTGACGCCGCTGGCGTTTCTGGCCGCCCGCACCGAAACGATCAAACTGGGCGCCGGCATCATGCAGATGCCGGCACGGTCGCCGACGATGACTGCCATGACCGCCGCCACCATCGACCAGATGTCGAACGGCCGGTTCCTGCTGGGCCTCGGCGTCTCCGGCCCGCAGGTCGTCGAGGGATGGCACGGCCGGCCCTACGGCAAGCCGCTCGGCGTCACCCGCGAATACGTCACCATCGTCCGCAAGGCGCTCGCCCGTGATGAGCCCGTCACCTTCGACGGCGACTATTACCAGATCCCCTTTCGCGGCGCAGGCTCCACCGGGTTGGGAAAGCCGTTGAAGCTGATGGTGAAGCCGAAGAACCCGCACCTCCCGATCTACCTGGCCGCCATCGGACCCAAGAACGTTCGGCTCACCGCCGAGATAGCAGACGGCTGGCTGCCGCTGTTCTACTCGCCGGAGCGGGCCAAGGACATCTACGGGTCGCTCCTCGACGAGGGCTTCGCCGCCTCAGGCGACGCGGAGAAGGCCGAGCGCTTCGACATCGCGGCATCGGTGTTCGCCTCGGTGACCGACGATCTCGACCGCGCCAGGCTCGAGTCGAAACCGATGCTGGCGCTGTACATCGGAGGCATGGGGGCTAAGGGCAAGAACTTCTACAACGACCTGGCCAAACGGTACGGGTACGAGAAGGCCGCCGAACAGATCCAGGAGTTGTACCTGGGCGGTAAGAAGATGGAAGCGCTCAGGGCAGTTCCCGACGACCTGGTCGATGAGCTCAGCCTCATTGGGAGCAAGCAGCGAATCGCCGATCGCCTCGACGTGTGGCGCCAGGCCGGGGTGACCACCCTGATCCTGAACTCGACCGATCCCAAGACGCTGCGGACCTTGGCCGAACTCGTCCTGTAGGAGGCTCCGCAAATAGGGCGCGATCCGGTCTCTGTCGGCAAGGCCATTTGCGGAGCCGTGGCCCCAGCGGCGAAGCGGGAAGATAGCTCCACTTCTGTCGAGACGACCGGTCACCCATTCGATGCGCAGTCTTAGGAAGCTTTCGTTACCGTTGACCGGGCGTAGGCTCCACCGATGCGCCGGAGGCAACCGCTCGCGTCCCTGGTCTTGCTCGCCCTCGTGACGGCGGCGTGTAGCCCGGCGGCGACCACCACCACTGCTACGTCGCCAGACATATCTACACCATCGACCACGACCACGACCACACGACCACATCCGCCAACGCGGCGCAGTCGTCAACTGTGGGCGCGGCCGGTATCGGCGACGACTACTACCCGACGCTGGGCAACGGTGGGTATGACGTCCAGCACTACGACCTCGATCTGTTCTACGACCCCGACGACAACGTGCTCGACGCCGCCGTCGTCATCACCGCCATGGCCACCCAGGATCTGACCGCGTTCAACCTCGACTTCACCGGTTTCGATATCGTCGACCTACGCGTCGGCGACCTTCCGGCCACGTTCGAGCGCAACGCGGGCGAGCTCACCATCACCCCGGCGGTTCCCATCGCCTCCGGCGAACGCTTCGACGTCACCATCGCCTACGCCGGCAATCCCACTGCCTCGAGCTCCCCCGCCTTCGATCGCGTAGCCATCGGCTGGCGAGAAGGTCCAGAGGGTGAGCAGTACATCGTTGCCGAGCCCGACGCCGCCCACACCTGGTTCCCCTCCAACGATCATCCTCTGGACAAGGCCACTTTCTCCTTCATCGTCACCGTCCCGGATGGGTACGCGGTAGGGGCAACCGGTGAGTTCCTCGGGATCGAACCTGGGCAAGAGATCGTGGAGACGCTCACCTACGCCTGGGAGATGACAACACCGATGGCGCCCTACCTGGCGACAATCGTCATCGGTGAGGGCTACCAGCTCGTCGAAGACCCGGTATCGAGCGAGGCGGCGGGGATTCCTATCCGCAACTTCCTTCCCGCAGACCTCGTTGCCGACCCACCCGACGCCCTGGATGACACCGGGGAGATGCTGACAGTCCTCGAGGAGGCGTTCGGACCATATCCCTTCGACCGCTACGGGATCACCGTTGTCGGCGGGTTCCCCGCTGCCCTGGAGAACCAGACGTTTTCGGTGTTCGGCAGGGTGATTGTCGACTCTCCCTTCTTTGAGTTCGTCCTGGTCCACGAGCTGGCCCATCAGTGGTTCGGGAACTCGGTCTCGATCGCCCAGTGGAGCGATATCTGGCTCAACGAGGGTTTTGCGACCTACTCCGAGTTGTTGTGGATCGAACATCGCCAGGGCCGAGCCGTCTACGACCAGGTCGTTGCGGACCGCCGCCAGGCGGCGTCGACCGCCGGGTACGCGCCGCCCGGTCTCCCGCCCCCGACCGACCTGTTCAACGGTGGCGTCTACCAACTGGGCGGGCTGCTCCTCGCCGACCTCCGCGTCGAGGCCCGCGGCCTCGATGCTGGGCCGCAACAGGTTGGTGGGGAGCCCGGTGAAGGCCGGCGTGAGGACGATGTCGTCGACCCCGCTCTCGACGAGTAGGCGGCGCTAGCCCTCGCTCGAGCGGCGGTACAAGGCAAGATCGCCGAGGCCAAGTCCCATGGGTTCGTGACTGCCGATGTCGTGCGTGCGCTGTCATGCGGATGTGGGTCACAGCAGTTGATCCGCTTTCCGCTTCCTGCCGTCTCAACGCGTGAACGTGACCGTCATGAATGATTCGCGACGTCCGCTCCACACGGTCATCATCGCGAGTTCACTGGCGA
>JACZST010000060.1 GCA_022574065.1 Acidobacteriota bacterium | reverse complement strand
GGTCGGCTCCGCATCGCCTATTCGGTGCGCGACGCTCGGGGGATCCGCGTCCACCCCGACTGTGAGGCGGCCGTCGTGGAGACGGCAGAGCTGCTCAGCGCCCTCGGGCACGATGTCGTTGAGGCCGCCCCCGAACTCGACGGTGCCGCCATGAGCCAGGCGTTTCTAGAAATATGGGCCGCCCTTGCCGAACATGGATTTGGCAACATCCTCCACGCAGCCGAGAAGCTCGACCCTCGAGTCCGACAGCTGCGGCGCCTCGCCGGCGACCTGCGCACCATCCGGGTCCTCAGCCGCCTGACCCAACGGGCAACCGACAAGCCAGCCTTTGAACCATTCACTTCTACGCTGGCCAGTCGCTCGGCGCGACGCTCCCCGGCCGATCTGTTGACCGCGCAAGTTTCCCTGCAGGAAGCGGCCCGCGAGGCCGGCCGTTTCTTGGAGCAGTACGACGTCTTCCTCACCCCTGTTCTTGGATCCCCACCGGTGCCGCTGGGAGCCATCGATCAGACGCTGCCGTGGGACGAGTTCACAGAGATGATCACGCGCTACGTCGCCTTCACCCCACTCGCCAATTTCTCCGGGCTCCCCGCGATGTCGGTTCCGCTTTTCTGGACAAACGACGGCCTGCCGGTCGGCTCGCACTTTCTTGGCCGCTTCGGCGACGAGGAGACGCTGTTCAGGGTCGCCGGCCAGCTCGAGAGGGCACGCCCGTGGGCAGATCGCAAACCACCGGTATACGCAGACGTGTGAGACTTGCGACTACCAGCTGCCACCAAGCAGCTGGTAACTTTCTCCTCATGCGCCGTCTGATCCTCTTTCGTCACGGCAAGTCCGATTGGGATGCCTCATATGCCAACGACCGACAGCGTCCGTTGAACAAGCGTGGGGAACGGGCGGCCGGCACGATGGGAATCGTGCTCCGCCAGATGGGAGAGGCACCGGACCGCATCGTGTCGTCGACGGCGGTACGGGCTGAGTCCACCGCAGAGATCGCCAGGCTCGCCGGGGGCTGGTCCGCACCGCTCGAGCTCTCCGACGACCTATACAACGCCTCGCCCGATGAGGTGCTGGCGGTAACGGCAATCCACGGTGGGAGCGCAGAGCGCCTGATGCTCATCGGCCATGAGCCGACCTGGTCGATCGTGACCACGCAGCTCACCGGCGGACGGGTCGCCGTCCGCACCGGGTCGGTTGTGGGCATTGACCTCGACATCGACGACTGGTCGCAGATAGCCCCCACGTCTGGGACCGTCGCCTATGCGTTGCATCCGAGGATGTTCAAGGGCTGGGATTTGTGATCGACCTTCGATCCGACACGGTGACCCGTCCGACCGACGCTATGCGCACCGCGATGGCGGTCGCCGACGTAGGCGACGACGTGTTCGGCGACGATCCGACCGTCAATGAACTCGAACGCGCGGTCGCCGAGCTGTTGGGCAAGGAGGACGCGGTCTACGTCCCGTCGGGTGTGATGGCGAACCAGATTGCACTGCGATCACACACCACACCGGGCGACCTCGTGGTGATGGAGGCCGAAGCTCACATCAGAGGTCACGAGAGCGGCGCTCCCGCTGCCCTATCTGGGGTCACCATCACGCCGGTCGCCGGCCATCTCGGTGTATTCACTGCCGAACAGTTCCTGGCGGCCGCGCCGCCACCGCCAAAGGATCTTCCCTCAGCGCAACACGATCCGGTGGCCTTGGTGACCCTGGAAAACACCCACATGGAGGCTGGGGGCACAATCTGGCCCCTCGAAGCCACGCAGGCCATCGTCGCCACCGCAGGCGACCTCGGGATCGCGACCCATCTCGATGGCGCGCGGCTGTGGAACGCGACCGCGGCCACCGGAATCCCCGAAGCAACGTACGCCGAAGGGTTCGACACCGTCAGCGTCTGTTTCTCGAAGGGCCTGGGCGCGCCGGTCGGGTCTGCGGTCGTGGGTTTGGGTGCCACCATCGAGCGCGCCCGTCGCTACAAGAAGATGTACGGCGGAGGGTTTCGCCAGGCAGGCATCATTGCTGCTGGTGCCCTCTACGGCATGGAGCACCATCGCGAGCGGTTGGTCGCCGACCATGACAACGCCCGTCGCTTCGCCGATGCCGTCCTTGAAATTCCGAATATCGAGATCGACCTCGCCTCGGTCCATACCAACATCGTCTACTTCTTCGTTGCCGCAGCGCATGAGGTGATCGACCGATGCGCCGCCGATGGAGTGGCGATGTTGGCGATGGCGCCGACGCGAATCAGAGCGGTCTTCCATCTGGACGTGTCGGTAGACGACACCGACCGCGCCATCGAAGTGGTGAGGAACGCGATGACCAAGGAACAGTGACCGATTCCCCAGTTGCCAGTTGCCAGTTCCTAAGTCGCAAGTCGCAAGTCGCAAGTCGGGTGTGTTTCTCCCCTCTTGGCGGAGTACCGCCGAAGGCCGGGGTGGTTGCTGTTCGATTCGTACGTAATACGTAATACGTAATACGTTTTTCCCCTCGCGACTTGCGACTTCTTCTTAAAGGATCGCCACTACCACAGCGACCAGGGCCAGGAGCCCAACGAAGACGAAGAGTCCGACGATCAGTCCCTTTGGGATGTCCTCGGTGCCGTTTTCCTCCAGGATCGAGTCCAAGACTGAGAGGGCCTCGCGAGCCCGCATCCCAATCCCGGAGGCACCGAACGAGAAGCTCGGTCTGCCCGGCATGCTGGGCCGCCATGCGAGCAGAGCCGCGATCCCCGACTTTCCGCTGCTCGGCACCAGGTCCTCCCGATCCGCCGCCGGTGAGGTGAACGCGGGTGTGGGGTCAGGGGATTCGGGGTCGTGAGGGGCCGGGTCGTCGTAGGACCAGGCCCGCTCCTCGCCGGCTTCCTCGCCGGCTCCTTCAAACGCAGGGGGATACTCAGAAGGTGTCTCATCATCTTCGGTGAACAGGCCAGATCCGTAGCCCGTCACCTTCGGGTCGCTGGTCGCTTCTTCGTCGCCATCTTCCGCAGCCGACTCGAGGTGGAATTCGGATCCGCTCGTGTCGGCAACCACGCCCTCCGCCGGGTGCGTGTCCGATTTCGAACCTCCCGCTGCCTCGTCCGCTTCTGCGTGGAAGCCGTCCCAGAATTCGGTCGGCTGCGGTGAAGGAGCGGCAGGCGCCGCCTCCTGACCGGAGTCGGTCTCGAGGCGGATGTCGGCGGTGGCGCCCGGCGCCGCGGGCTGGCCCGGCACGGTCGCCCTGGCAGCCGCGGCCGCCGCGGCTCCAGCGGCGACGACGTCAGGGGGCGGTTGAGCGGTAGGGGTAGCGGCAGCAGGCGGTGCGGCACCGGGCGGTGCTGCCGGAGTCGGTGGCGTCGCCGGTGGCGGAGTGGCCGCAACTGGCGGGACCGGCGTGGCCGGTGCCGCACCGGTCGGTACCGGGATAGCGGGAGAAGGTGACGCAGCGGGAGCGGGAGGAACCGCAGCCGCAGGAGGAATCGCAACGGCTGGAGGCGGTGCGGCAGCAGGCGGAGCGACCGCGGGAGGATCCGCAGGTGCAAGAGGCGGTGCCGCCCCAGGGGGCGGTGTGGCAGGAGAAGGAGCAGAAGCGAGAGGCGGTGCCTCCGTTGTGGCCGCAGGAGGTGGATCGGCAACCGGCGCCGAGGTGGGGATGGCTGGTCCCGATGGTGTGCCAACCGGTGGGGACGCGGTAGCCGGCATGCCGGAAAGGATGGCGAACTCGAGCGGCGAGTCGGGGTTGAACAGAACGATCTCGGTGCCGAGGGTGAGGCGGAAGGTCCCATCGGGATCGCGGCTGAGCGCAAGGTCGGTGCGATTCCACCGCCCCAGCTCGGTCCCGCCCGCAGTGAGGATCAGCGTCTGGGCGTCGAGGGTGATGGTGGAAGGCAGCCCATTTTCGATTGCCCCGGGGATTCTCACCTCTCCGGTGAACGTCGTCGTCATCCCATCTCCATGTTGGTGGGTCAACGTCCTCCATCGGCAGGGTAGGCGGTGTACCTGAGTTTTGGGTACTACCGAAAGTCCCGCGACCTTATCCCTTCGGCGGGCCATGAAGCGAACCGTCGAGCCACCAGGTTGGTGACGCCATCCTCGTGCTCCAGAACGCCTTCGATCAATACTCCAATGGCCTTACGGGCAACCTCGTAATGCGCCTCCCACACCTGGGGGAGGACGACGACGTTGAGCAAGCCGGTTTCATCCTCGAGATTCATGAAACGCACCCCCTTGGCGGTTGAAGGCCGTTGACGATGAGTGACGATTCCCCCCACTCTCATCTTCGTTCCGTGACGGGGCTGGGCCAGGATCTCAGCAATGGGAACACATCCCATATCGTCGAGCATGGCTCTGACGAAGGCGACGGGATGGGTTGTTGAGATCCCGATGGACCACAGGTCCGCTTGCATCTCTTCGGAGGCCGACATGGTGGGCAACCGCGGGAGTGATCCTCGTTGATCCAAAGCCAGTCGATCCGGGCCTTGATCGGCAAGGGAACCTGCGCTCCACACTCCCTGGCGCCGGTCGAGCCCGACCGGCGCCAGTGCTCCGGAGGCAGCAAGCCCCTCGTAGGCATCGATTGGTAGCCCGGTACGCTGGGCAAGATCCTCCGGCGATGTGAACGGGCCCGCAGTCATCCGAGCTGCTTCGATTCGTGTGATCTCGGCATCGCCGAGGTTACGCACGTACCGCAGTCCCAGGCGGAGGGCAGCCGCCGGCCGGAGCGGGTCGTCGATGGGCCCTCTCCCCCGCCGCCAGGTCCCTCCCAGGTAGGAGACGACATCATCCGGGTCGGCATCGAACGGCTCGACGGTGCAGTCATAGTCGGAGGCATTCACGTCGGGGGGAAGCATGATCACCCCGTGGTGTTGTGCGTCCTGCACCAGGGAGTTGGGGGTGTAGAACCCCATCGGCTGCGCGTTGAGCAAGCCGCAGACAAACTCCGCCGGCCAGTGGTACTTCAGCCAGGAGGTGGCGTACACGATGTAGGCGAAAGAAACTGAGTGTGACTCGGGAAAGCCGAAGGCGGCGAAGCCCTGGAGCTTGTCCCAGATCTCGTCGGCGGCGACACCGGTGATGTCGTTGCCCTGCATCCCCTCATACACCTCGTGGCGTAGCCGTTCCATCGCCTCGGAGGAGCGCTTGTGTGTCATCGCCTGGCGCAGACGGTCGGACTGCCCGGGGCTGAACCCGGCGCAAACCCTCGCCAGTTCCATCAACTGCTCCTGGAACACCGGGACACCGAGCGTCTTCTTGAGAATCGGCTCGGCGGACGAATGCGGATAACGGACCGGGTCCAGGCCGTTGCGACGACGCAGGAATGGGTGCACCGAATGGCCCTGGATCGGACCGGGCCGTATCAACGCCACTTCGATGGCGAGGTCGTAGAAGGTGCGAGGTTTCATCTTCGGCAGCGTTGCCATCTGGGCACGCGATTCGACCTGAAAGACCCCGACCGTGTCGGCGCGGGTCAGCACGTCGTAGATGACCGGCTCTTGCGGGATCGTCGCCAGGTCGATGTCGACACCATGTACGTCGGCGATGGTGTCGACCGACAGGTGCATGGCGTTGAGGGCGCCGAGGGCAAGGAGGTCGAACTTGACGATCCCCATCGTGGCGCAGTCTTCCTTGTCCCACTGGAGCACAGAGCGGTCCTCCATCCTGCCCCACTCCATCGGTACCACCTCCCACAGCGGGCGGCGAGCAACGACCATGCCGCCCGAGTGAATGCCGAGATGACGCGGGAAGCCATCGAGCCGCTCACAAACGTCGTAGATCAGGTCGGCCGTCAACCCAGCGGGGAGGTCGACCACCTCCGGGATGGCCTTCGGGTCACGGGAGTCGAGATACTTGGTGAGACCGTTGACCTGGGCCTGGGTGAGCCCGAACGCCTTGCCAACGTCCTGGAGCACCGACCGGGCCCGGTAGGTGATGACGTTGGACACCATGGCGGCGCGTTCCCGCCCGTATCTCCGATAGCAGTACTGAATGACCTCCTCGCGCCGTTCCGCCTCGAAGTCGATGTCGATGTCGGGCGGCCGGCCCCGCTCTTCGGAGAGAAACCGCTCGAAGGGAAGATGGAGCCGGATCGGGTCGACCCTGGTCAACCCCAGACAGCGGCACACCGCAGAGTCGGCGCCCGAGCCGCGCATTTGGCAGTAGATGTCCCTGGAGCGGGCGTAGCGGACGATGTCCCATGCCACCAAAAAGAACCCGGAGAAACCGAGATCGGTGATAACGCTCAGCTCGTGCTCGAGGCGGGCCAAGGCCTGGGGGTCGATGCCTCCACCGTCACCCGGGTACACGTCGCGGGCGCCCTCCAACACCAAATGGCGGAGATACTCGTCCTCGGTGGTGAACGCACCCGGCATTGGGAAGTCGGGCAGCTCGGGGGTGAGCAGGTCGAGATCGAAGGCAAGCGCGGCACCCAGGTCCGCGGCGCGCTCGACCGCGCCCGGGTAACGGGAAAAAAGTTGTGCCATCTCGTCGGGAGCGCGAAGGAAGGCCAGATCGCTTGCCGACCGGAACCCGTCGGCTGCGTCGAGATCGCGCCGGCCACCGATGGCAGCAAGGACGTCGGCGAGGATGGCGTCTCTGCGGTCGGCGTAGTGCACGTTGTTCGTTACCACCGTGGGCAGGTCAAGTCGGGCGGCGACCTCTGCCAGGACGTCGTTGCGTGCGTCATCATCTGGGAGGCCGTGGCTGGTGAGCTCGACGAGGAGACGGTCGGGGAAGATTTCGCGCAGCCGTGCCGCCGCCTCCATCGCCCCTGCCAGATTCCCCGCTTGAGCGGCCCGTGGCACGGCCCCCTGACGGCAACCGGTGAGGGCATGAAGCTCGCCACGCTGTGCCGCCGTCGCCAGATCTTCGTAGCGATAGACCGGTCGGTCCTTCTCCCCCCGGTACTGGCTGCTGGTGACGAACCGACTGATCGCAGCGTACCCGGCGGGGTTGGGGGCCAGCAGCACGAGGTGGTCGGTCGGGGGTAGATCGATGGGCTTGGACCCGTGCATCCGCCTGATGCGACCCCTACGAGGCCGGAGTCCAGAGTCCAGAGTCTTGAGTCCAGAGTCTTTGTCCTGCTCTTGACTCTGGACTCTGGACTCTCGACTGAAACCCACTTCCGTCCCGTACACGATGGGCAAGCCGACCAGCTGCGCTGCCTGATGCACCTTGACCACGCCGCGGAACCCGTCGTGATCGGTGACGCCGAGCGCGCTGTACCCGAGCTCGGCGGCCCGTTCTACAAGCCGCAGCGGGTGCGAAGCCCCGTCGAGGAAGCTGTAGTTGGTATGGGTGTGGAGCTCTGCGTACCGTGCCATGTACCCAGCATAATCGAACGTATGTTCGATCGGAAAGGGGTCGGTCGTCGGTCGTCAGTCTTCAGCCAGACCCCAACTCGCTGTGCTGGTGGCCGGGAGCGACCAGAATCGCCTGGTGGACATTGAACCGACCATCGAAGAGCTGGCGCGGCTGCGCAGGAGAGCCACCGTCAGGAAGGTGATCGTCATTCTCGTCGTGGTTGCGATGATCGCAGCGCTACTGGTCCCCGTCATCGTGCGGGTGGTGAGGGCGCCACCCGAGCCCGAAACGATCTTGGCGGCTCAGTCCCCGATCGCGTCACGTAGGATGTCCCCATGAAGGAGTTCTCGGTCACCCTCACCAACAAGCCGGGACAGCTCGCCATCCTCGCCGGGCGGCTCGCAGACGCCGGCATCCACATCGAATCGCTGGCCGCCATCGGCCGCGATGGGGAGAGCCTGGTGCGCTTCATGCCCGACGACGCCGTCGCCACCAGACACGTGCTCAACAGTGCAGGCGTCCACTTCGAGGAGCGCCCCATCCTCGACACCTTCCTGCCGAACGAGCCGGGCGCCCTTGCCGCCGTCACCCAACGGCTGGCCGATGCCGGGGTGAACATCGACTCGATGTACCTGCTGCACTCCAATGCCGAAGGGCTGCACTTCGCAGTCACCGTCGACGACCCGGATCTGGCCAAGGAAAACCTCGACTGAGCTGGGTTGGGCTGGGCTTACGGCCAGCCGTATTACGCAAGACGTATGACCCCAACCTCGACTCCGTCGTAGCGAGTACGTAATAGGTGGTACCACATGGCCGTCGGGCCACGTCGAAGGGCGATCAGGTCAATATCGCGTGATTTTCATAGCCGGTATGCCTTCGATGAACTGTTGGCCGATGGACAGCCACGGCTGCGTGGCTGCGCGCTTTTTGGCCCAGTCACCAGACCAAGAATCTCTCGGGACGATCTTCTCGTCGTGCTCGCTCAAGGCCGGACGAGCCCTCGACCCGTTGTCCAACTTCGATAGTGCCCGAATGTACGACATGTTCTTGTGTGGCGTTCCCTCAACCGGATCGAGCCGATGCATCCACCATCCGAGGACGGCAAGCCACGTCAGCATGATGGCAACCACGGCTCGTTGCGCCAGGCCAACCATCTGCTGTGGCACCGCCACCATCACCACAGACGCCACCAACATCCCAAGCGCGAGCCGCAGCGTTGCCTCTTCCAACCCCCACCACCTCGCATCACCGGCGAAGACGCCCCGCAGAACGAACGCGCCGACGACCAAGCCGAGAAAGAGAACAAGGCCGGCGAGAAGGTGGGCTATCCCCGCAGGCGTGTAGGCGGTTGTTCCATCCTCGAGTAGAGGGTCTATCTTGAAGATGCCAAGGACAATGAAACTGATGCCGGCAATCGTTATCAGAGCCACCGGGGTTGCTACCAGCTCTCCGGGCTCGAACGATCTGTGAAGCCCGCGAGCCAGTGCCAGGGTGCCGACACCGACGACGAGGAACGCCAACGTCACCAGCCAACCAAGCCGCCCGAGGGCATACTCGCTGATGAAGTGCTGGGCCGGGTTCAGCCCCCACTGAACGAAGTGCAGAACGACAAAGGTCGCTACGAAGTAGGCGACTCCGGCAACCCCTATGACTCCGAATAGCCGGACGACCAGCAACCTACGGCTCGTTGGCTCGGCGGGAGTCGTCACACGACCTCACTTGAGTGGCCGGTGTTGAATATGGGACCCTCCATACATTTTACCGCTACTTCAAACGGGAGGAAGACCAGCGGGTGATTTCTTTCCAAGGGCTTTCCTCGGTGGCTGGGTGGCGCGATATCGAGGGATTTCGTAATACGTAATACCGACATGGCCGTCAGGCCATGTCTCACACCATGTCCACTGCGCTCAAAGCCCACGACACCTCGTCCTCAGGATCCTCCACAGCCAGGTGGAGCGACCAGCCACCAACCTGTTCTCCCGGATCCCATAGGTACCAGTTGAGCTCCTCGGCTTCGACGAGAGCATCGTCATCTTCCGGTAACTCGTCATACCCGAGCAGCTGGGCAACGACCCACCAGGCCAGGGCGCGTCCGCGGGGTGTGCCCCTACGACTCCCGTGGGCGCCTCCGCTGGCGGCCGCCCACACCATGGCGGCGA
>JACZST010000059.1 GCA_022574065.1 Acidobacteriota bacterium | reverse complement strand
CCAAGGGCGGTTCCGCAGGTGGCCACCGCGACGGGCAGCCCGGCAATGTGCATGGCGATCACGTCGGTGTACCCCTCGACAACCACCGACTCGTCAGAGCGCACGATCTCCGACTTGGCCCAGTTGAGGCCATAGAGGAGCCGTGACTTGTGATAGATCGCCGTCTCCGGTGAGTTGAGGTACTTGGGCCCGTCGCCTTCGAGCCTCCGGGCGCCGAAGCCGACGGCGTCGCCGCGCACGTCGTAGATCGGAAACATCAGCCTATCCCGAAAGCGGTCGACCAGGTTTCCCCGCTTCGACCTCGAGGCCAGGCCGGCGCCGAGCATTGCCTCATCGTTGATCCCGGCCTCCCTCAGATGCGTTACCAGCAGATCCCACTGAGACGGGGAATATCCGATGACGAACCGGTCCACGATATCTGCCTCGTAGCCACGGCTACGCAGGTAGCCCCTGGCGTGGCCGGCGTCGTCGGAAGACTTGAGCCGGTCGTGATAGAAGGTGGCGGCGCGGTCGACAGCGTCGACCAGCCGCTCCCTGCGGTCCCTGCGCTTGGCGGCGTCCGGATCCTGGGTGAGGGTGACTCCGGCTCGCCTCGCCAGCAGCTCCAGGGCATCGGAGAATCCGACGTTCTGCGTTTCCTGGACCCAACCGAAGATATCGCCGCTCCTCCCGCAACCGAAGCAGTGATACAGGCCACGGGCGGCGTCGATCGAAAGCGATGGGGTTTTCTCCTGGTGAAAAGGACAGATGGCCATCACCGAGCGTCCCGACCGCCGCACCTTGGTGATCTCCTGGGCCAGCTCGACCAGATCGGTCCGCTCCCGGACCCGGTCGATATCTTCTCTGTCGTACGCCATGGCGTCCTCAGCGTAGGACGTGGCGCCCGGCGATCCGACGACGCTCTTGGTCAGGGAGACGGCGGAGGGTGAATGTAAACTGCTGCGATGTTGGGGATCGAGGGCTTCGAGCTGTTCATCCTCGTTGGCATCGTCCTGGCCCTCGGCGTCGGCATGGTCGGTAGAGCCCGGATGCGAGTGACCAGACAACGGTGGCAGACGCTGAGCTTCCCGAGCGCGGCGAGCCCGTGCGCTTCAGCGGCAGGCTGATCGCCGTCGACGGGCTCACCAGGAACCTGTACGTCGCGGACGGCCGACTCACCTAGACAACCTTCCTCAGCGGTGACGCCCGGCTCAGCTTGGGAGGCGCTCGGTGAGGTACTCGATGAGCTTGCTTATCGGGATCCGGTCCTGGTCCATGGTGTCCCGGTCTCGCACCGTCACCTCGTTGTCGTCGAGGGTGTCGAAGTCAACGGTCACCGCATACGGGGTGCCGATCTCGTCCTGTCGCCGATAGCGACGCCCGATGGACTGAGTGACATCGACCTCGATCGCCCACAGGGGACGGAGCAGGTCGGCGATCTCGTCGACCACTTCGGTGAGTACATCCTTTTTCGATAGCGGGAGCACGGCCACCTTGATCGGGGACAGCCGCGTATCGAGCCGGAGGACGGTTCGCTTCTCCCCGCGTACCTCCTCCTCGTGGTAGGCGTCGAGAAGGAATGCCAGCGTGGCGCGGTTGGCACCTGCCGCCGGTTCCACGACATGAGGGATGAACCGCTCTTCGGTCTCAGGATCGAAATACGAAAGATCCTCGCCTGAGTACTCGGCATGGGCCTTGAGGTCGAAATCGGTGCGGTTGGCAATGCCTTCCAGCTCGTCCCACCCCCAGGGAAACCGGTAGTCGATGTCGTAGGTCCGGGCCGCGTAATGGGACAGCTCGTCGGCATCGTGCTCGCGGAACTGCAGATTCTCCTCTCGCAGCCCCAGTTCTATATACCAACGTTTCCGCTCCTCCACCCAGTAGTCGAACCAGCGGTCGGACTCGTCCGGGCGGCAGAAGTACTCCATCTCCATCTGCTCGAACTCCCTGGTTCGGAAGATGAATTTCTCAGGGGTGATCTCGTTGCGAAACGACTTGCCGATCTGGGCGATTCCGAATGGGAGCCGCTTGCGGGCGGTCCTCTGCACGTTCTCGAAGTTGATGAAGATGCCCTGCGCCGTCTCCGGGCGCAAATACACCGTGTTTTCCTCTGACTCGACCGGCCCCATGTTGGTGCGAAACATGAGTTGGAATTCCCTTGGTTCGGTGAAGCTGTCCTTGCTTCCACACTCCGGGCACTCGTGGGGGTCGTCGAGCTTGTCGGGCCGGAATCGGTTGTGACACACCTGACATTCGACCAGCGGATCGGAGAAGCCGGCGACGTGGCCGGACGCCACCCACACTTGGGGGGACTGGATAACCGCACTGTCGATCCCGACGATGTCGTCGCGCTGCCGGACCATGGTGCGCCACCACTCCTCCTTCACGTTACGAAGCAGCTCCACCCCGAGCGGCCCATAGTCATAGGCGGAGCGGAGCCCCCCGTAGATCTCGGAGGACTGGAAAACGAAACCTCGCTTCTTGGCGAGGTTGACAATGGTCTCGAGGTCAGGATTCATGGTTAGGTCTCGTGAGGGAGCGAGATGGTACCGGTTCAACGGTTCTGCCTCTCCCACGAAGTGGGGGCGGCGCGAGCCTCCGGCCGCAGGCCGGAGCGCAGCGGAGGGGGCTCTGGGAGCTACCGGTGTGCGAGATGCGCCCATCCGCGACCAGCGACTCGTCCAAAGCCTCGGCTGCCCTCAGGTGATCACGTAGTCCCCCAAAGCCCCCTCTGCGTCAGAGCTAACGCTCCTCCGCGTCTCCCCCGCTACGCGGGAGAGACGAAGACTCCGGCTCGTCTACCGCTCGGCCGTACCTCCTGTCCCTGCCCTGGTATTCGGCGATGCATCTGGCCAGCTCGTCGCGGTCGAAGTCCGGCCATAACACTGGGGTGAACACGAGCTCGGAGTACGCCGCCTGCCACAGCAGGAAGTTGGAGGTCCGATACTCGCCCGAGGTTCGGATGATGAGATCGGGATCGGGCATCTCCGGCAGGTACATCCTCCTGGCCACCGTCTCGATGTTGACGGCAGCGGGGTCAAGCTCGTCGGCAACGGCCTCCATCGCGATCCGTCGCGCTGCCTCGGCGATCTCGGCGCGCCCGCCGTAGTTGAAGGCGTAGACCATGTTGAGCGTTCGGTTGTCCGCGGTCAGTTCCTCTGCTGCGGTCATACGCGATCTCACCGCTTCGGGAACTCTCGGATCGTGACGGTCCCCAATGAACAGAAGCCGCACCCCCATCTCATGCAATTCGTCCCTGCGCCTCTCCAACAGGTCGACGTTGAACTGCATGAGGAACTCCACCTCGTCCGGATGGCGCGACCAGTTCTCCGTGGAAAACGTATAAACGGTGAGCCATTCGAGCCCGAGGTCGAGGGCACCCTCTATGACGTCGAACAGCGCGGGCTCCCCTGCTGCGTGGCCTGCGGTGCGATGCAAGCCTCTGGCGTTGGCCCAGCGGCCGTTGCCGTCCATGATGATCCCGACGTGGCGGGGAATGGCGTCGCGGTCGAGGTCAGCCATCGAGGACGGCAAGCGAGGCCAGCCGCCGTTCCAAGTGGTATTCAACGAAACGGCGGGTCACTCCGATGGCCTCCCGGCTCAACGCCTCGTCTGGGTCGGGAAGCTGGGACAGGTCGGCCTCGGCGACCACGGCGAGGTAGTCGGTCAGCCCAGGGCGAAGCGCATACGAGCCCGCGGCGCGGCACCGCTCACACACCACCCCCCCTGCGGCAAAGCTGAAGCGGTGGAGATCGTCGGTCTTGCCGCAACTGGCGCAGTAGTCGAGCGCCGGCGCCACGCCGATGATCTCAGCCGCCTTGAGCAGATACGACGTGACCAGGTCGGGGTGGAGATCGCCATGGTCGAGGACCCGCAGCCCGCGTTGCAGCAGCAGGAACAGGCGGTGGGTGGGCTCGTTCTCCTGAGCGACCAGATCGGCCACCTCGACCATGGTGCCGGCGGCTACCACCCGGTCGAGATCGGAACGAAGCCCGGTGAAGGCTTCGATGATCGACGCCTGCGTGATCGTGTCCAGGTTCTTGCCCTCGTAGAGGATGAGGTCGACGTGGGTGAAGGGCTCGAGGCGTCCTCCGAACCGGCTCTTGGTCTTCCTGACCCCCTTGGCGACCGTGCGCAGCTTCCCCCGGTTGGGGCTCAGCAACACCACGACGCGGTCCGCCTCCCCGAACGGATACCCTCGCAACACGATCCCCTGATCGCTATACAACGCCATGGGTGGAGGGTACAACCGAGGCCCCTTGTAGCCATGAACCAGGAACATCCTGCCTACGGATCGCAGCGTCCTGCGCGTAGCCAACCAATCAACGGAGCAGGCGTGCAAGGCAGCCCGCAGCGTATCTGGATCGAGGCACCTTTTCCTCCGATGAAGATCCGATCGGGTTCCCGGGGAGTGGTCCACACAATCCTGGGGCTCAACGACGACGGCTCAGAACCCCAGCCGATCCAGCGCGTGGTCGAGCCGCTGCCAGTCCTTTTCCACCTTCACCCGCAGATCGAGGAACACCTTGGCGCCAAACAGCCGCTCCAGCTCTGGGCGTGCCTCGCTGCCTACGGCCTTGGCCAGCTCGCCACCCTTGCCAATCACGATCCCCTTCTGCGACTCCCGTTCCACGTAGACGATGGCCGGCACGACCACCACCCCGTCTTCACGGGTCTCTATGTCCCCGACCACAACGGCGACCGAATGCGGAAGCTCTTCGCGCAATCGCCACAGGTACTTCTCGCGTACCAACTCGGCGGCGAGAAACTGATCCGGCTGATCGGTGTGCATTTCAGGCGGGAAGAGGAACGGACCGTCCGGCAGCAGGGTGACCAACTCCCGCACCACCCGATCGAGACCGTCGTCCTTCAGCGCGGAGATCGGGACATAGGCATCGAAGTCCCACTCACCGGCTTCGCCGAGCTGAACGATCGTCTGCTCTTGGCTGGCGGCGTCGACCTTGTTCACCGCAACCACCACCGGAGCTCCAGCCTGGAGCAACCGCTCTGCTATCCGCCGATCCCCCGGCCCGATCCGCTGGGTAGCGTCGAGAACGAACAGGACCGCATCAGCCTCTGCGATCGATCCATCGACCAGCGTGTTCAGCCTGGCGCCGAGCGTGGTTCGTGGCTTGTGGAGACCGGGCGTGTCGACGAAAACGAGTTGCGCCTCATCGGTGGTGAGCACGCCGCGGATGGTGTTACGTGTGGTCTGAGGGCGGGCGGAGGTGATGGCCACCTTCTCCCCAACCAGGCTATTGACCAGCGTGGACTTGCCGACGTTTGGCCGGCCTACGACCGGGACGAACCCGGATGCACTCATCGACGGGCCACGCGCACCATGGCCACCCGCCGCCCCTGAACCTGTTCGGCGGTGAGCAATAGGTCGTCGTACTCGAACGACTCCCCGGTCTTGGGAACCCTGCCGGCGAGGCCGAGGATGAGCCCGCCGACTGTGTCCCAGTCGGCGTCTGGAAACTCGGTACCGAGGGCACTTGCCAGGTCGTCGACATCGAGCCTGGCGTCGACCAGAAGCCCACCCTCTTCGAGGGGGATGACCATCGGTTCATCGGTATCGTACTCGTCGACGATCTCACCGACGATCTCCTCGAGCAGGTCCTCGATGGTTACCAGCCCGGCCGTTCCACCAAACTCGTCGACCACGATCGCCAGATGGCGCTGGTTGGCCTGCATCTCGCGTAACAGGTCAGCGATCGGTTTGGTTTCCGGGACGAAGTAAGGGTCGTGTGCGATCTCCAGGCACGGTCGCGGCGGAGAGTGTTGGTCGTAGAGCTCGAGCAGGTCCCTGGCGTAAAGGATCCCGACGATGTCGTCGACGTTCTCGCCGGTGAGGGGAACACGAGATCGGCCGGCTTCCAACACCAGGTCGACCGCCTCGTCGGTCGAGGCCGATGCCGGGAGGGTCACCATATCGGTGCGCGGCATCATGACTTCGCGAACGATGGTGTCGCCGAACTCGATGATGGATGAGATCAGCTCGAGTTCCTCGTCGTTGTCGCTGGTCGCGTCGTCAGCCTCCTGCTCGTCCTCGTCGGAGACGAGGTCGTTGGCAGCATCCCCGAGGCGTATCGATACGGCGAGAAGGGGCGCCAGTCGATACGCCAAGCTGCTCGACCGGCTGCGTCCGATCGTGCGGGGCACGAGGTCGGTGACGATCACGAGCACGACGGCCATCACCAGAACGACCAGGGCCAGCCACCAGCCGGAGACCAAGCTGGACACGGCCCAGGTCAGCGGGATGACGGCGAGCACGAGCAGACCGGTCAGCACCGGAGCGAGGGCAGGCTGAATCCTGGCGCGAAGCTCGAGGAGATCGGCAACTGCCGCTGCCCTCTCATTCCCCTCGGCGGCGTCGTGCAGCGCATCAGCGCGAGACGTTCTGACCAACGCCGCGCCGGCGGCCCGCAGCGTTGAGGTCACCAGCAGCAGGATCGCCGACACGAGAAACGCGAGGGGGATCACGCCCTCACCTTACCGATGAGGTTCAATAGCTCTTCCTCTCGCCTCTCCATGGCGACCGCGTCCGCGTCCGCGACGTGGTCCCAACCGAGCAGATGCAGAATGCCGTGGACCACCATCAGCGCCATCTCGTCCTCGAACACAACGGCGTCCCGGTCGGCGTTTGATCGCACTACAGAAGGAGCAATGACCACATCACCGATCTCGACGGGGGGCCCATCGGCGGTTTTGTGTGGTGGCACGCCGGGAACCGCGTCCTCGATGGGAAAGGACAGCACATCGGTTGGACCGGCTTTCCCCATGTGCTCCCTGTTCAGGAGGGCCATCGCCTCTTCGTCGACCAGCGTGATAGAAACGCCGGTACCGGCATCGAGCCCTTCTGCGATCATCACGACCTCGGCCAGGCGCACCAGCTCATTTGCGATCACCGGCTCATCCTGTTCGTCACCGAAAACGACGATCACTCGTCGGCGTCGCTTCGTGCGGCAACGGGAATCTCCGGCAGCACCGGTTGGGTGTCGCGCTCGATCACTTGCGGGCCTGGGAACCCGGGGTAGGGAACACGGGCGTGGTAGTAGCCCATCAAGGCAAGGACAAGCTCGGCCTTGATCGTGGTGAGGTCACCGAACGTCAGGGCCGAGTCGTTGAGTTGGCCATCGTCGACCTTCTCGGTGACCACGGTGTCGACGACGCCCTCGAGCCCATCCGCAGTCGGGTCCTGCTCCTGGGAATAAGCACGCGCTGCCGCCTCCACCGAGTCGGAGAGCATCACGATCGCCATCTCCTTTGCCTGCGGCTTGACCCCGAAGTGTCGGAACAAGGCGGGGTCGATGTCGGGATCGGTCTCCCGAGCCTCGTGATAGAAGTACCGCATCAGGCTCGTCCCATGGTGCATCCGTATACCGTCGGCAACATCGCGAGGGATTCTGTACCGCTTTGCCAGCCGTAGCCCCTCGCCGACGTGGGCGCGGATGATCTGGGCCGATTCCACCGGTGCGATCGAGTCGTGCGGATTGGAGACACCGAACTGGTTCTCTGCGAAATACTGAGGAGCCTCCGTCTTCCCCAGATCGTGGTACCACGCCGCCGCTTGGGCCAGCAATGGGTCGGCGTCTATGGCGCGGGCCGCCCGACCCGCGAGAGCACCAACCAGCATCGAATGGTTGAACGTGCCGGGCGCCTGCTCCTCGATGAGTCGCAGCGCCGGGTGGTTCCTGTCGAGGAGATCGAGCAGCCCAAGGGAGGTCGTGATTCCGAAGGCGTTCTCAAAGAACGAGACCAGGCCGAGCGAGACCAAACCGGCGACGAGGGCGCCGATGAAAGCCCATAGCGCGGCGAGGCCTGGGCTTGGCATGTCCACGAAGAGCCACTCGGTTGCAGCCGCCACCGGCGCCACGGTGACCGCGGTGAGCAGGACCGCCACCCGTAGCTGGCGGCGCGACGACACTCGCGATACGAACCCGACGGGGATCACCGTGGCAATCGCGGCGTACACGGTGAACGCCAGGTCGAGGGTGGAGATGGCGGTGAACCCGGCCATCGGGATCGCCATGAGGACCGCGGTCCTCGGATCGAACAGGATGGCGGCGATGAACCCGATGGCAACCGCGGGGAGTACGTAGCCGAGGGCATGATTCTGTTCGGCAAGGAGCTCGGGCAGCCGGGAGAACAAGGCGGCGAGGATGAGCAGGATGGAGAACAGCGCCATGTATCGGGGCTCGGTCAATTCGGTGGGAGCGATCCGCCACAGGAAAAAGGCGGCGAGCAGTACCGCGATGACCCCGAGCAGCGCCATCGCCCACGGGGAGGTTCCTGGCGCTACCTCAGGTTCGTAGAGCTGGAGGTCTTTCAGGGCTTGGAATTGGACGCTGCTGATCGGTTCCCCGACCTCGACGATGGTATCTCCCGCCCGGTAGGTGACGTATGCAGGCTCTACCGCCTCGGCGGCCGCGTTCTTCGCCGCGGTGGTGGCGTCGTTGTCGACGCGCAGGTTGGCCTGCAGGCTGAACCCGACGAGCTGGGTAATCGCCTTACGGGCCTCCGTCTGCTCCTCGTCGGGCAGGCCGATGACAAAGATCGGCGGACGTGTCAGCGGGCTCAAATAAAAGGCCTGGCGGTCGGTGAGCTCCCCCGGCTTTATCCCTCGACCCAGCTCGTCTCCCAACAGCTCCAGGGTCTGCAGCTCCACCTCGGGAAACACGGCCTCCTCGCCTCGTTCCACGCGGTCCAGGTCGCTGTTGTACAACGCGACAAACGATGGGATAGGGGTCAGCAGCGTCGAGTGGCGCAGCTCGAGAAGCTGGATCTGCTCTTCGAAGGGGAGCCGCGGCAGCACGGTTGTCGTCGTCGTCGACGGAGCGGTGGTGCCGGTTACTTCCGTGGTCGATGTCGAGTCGTCGGGGCCGGTCGTTGGCGTCGTCGTATCGGGGGGCACGGTGGTGGTCGCCGGCTCCGGCGGCAGCTCGTCTTGAGCCCCCTCGCGCAGATCGGTGAAGAACGAATTGACGTTCCGGATCACGGTGAACGTGGCATCGCTGTCGTCGGAGTACACGGTGGGGACGTTGGCCCTGGCGTCGTCGCGCGCCGCCTGCGTCGCATCCTCGTCTTCGATGGGATCGGTCGACCGGTCGGCGATGAAGGTGTCAGGAGCCAGCTGGCCGACGGCCAGTTCCGGGGGGACCTCCGCTCCAGTATCCCTACCCGCCACCAGGATGACGGCGACCATGACCATCGTCGCGGCAATGATCAAGGTATTGATTACGGCGTCTTTCGACATGTCAGTCGCTTTCTTCGAAGCGGCTGTACGCCTTGACGAACAAGGGGCGGCTGATGCTGCGGGAGACGCGGGACTTCTACGCCAAGGTGTGCCGGGTGGGGGAACGGACTGATGGATGATTTTGCAAGCCGGGAAAGCCTTTTGTTGGAAGTAGAGCGGCATGGACGTAGGGTCGATCTGCAAGATCGTGAGATAATAAAGAGGATTAA
>JACZST010000058.1:3414-9487 GCA_022574065.1 Acidobacteriota bacterium | reverse complement strand
TCGCCGTCGAAGAACATCCGCTCCACGGCGAGCGAAGCGACCGACACCTTGACATCGATCTCGAGCTCAGTTTGCCACTGGGTGACGCGGTCTTCGATGTCGAGAGACGCAACCATCCCCAGCGCAGTCGCCCGCTTCTCGATCGAGACCAGATCGATCATGCGGTGTGACCGCAACAAATGTGCAGTCACGGCGTGGCCGGCTTCGTGGATCGCCACCGCGTGGCGCTCCCGCTCGATGTACTCGACGTCTTCGGGCGGCCCAAGCTCCTTGAGGGAACGGGCCTTCCAGATGTCGTCCCATTCCACGGTATCGCGGTCGTCCCGAATGGCGAGGATCAGGCCCTCGTTGACCAGGTCCTTCACCTTGGCCCCGGAGTAGTACGGCGTCATGGTGGCGAGACGGTCGATGTCCTCGTCGGTGAGGACGTTCTTCACTTTCTTCAGATAGCCGCGGAACGTCTCCTCGCGGCCCTTCTTCGAGGGGTAGCCGACCTTGTAGATGCGGTCGATCCGACCCGGGCGGAGCAGCGCCTCGTCGAGGGCGTCCGGCATATTGGTCGCCATCATCACCAGGATCCGGTACTTCGGCGGCGGCTTCGGCTTCATTCCGACGGTGCGCCGTAGCTTGTTGGACAGACCCCGCGGTTTCTTGAGCCCTGACATCTCGGTGAGCAGCGCCTGCAAGGTACCCATACCGCCGCCGCCGCCTCCGCCGCCCATCATCATGATGCGGTCGTACCAGCGCTTCGGTGGTTCCGGTGCAGCCGACCGGTCGAGGAGGTTCATCGAGTCCAGCACCTGGTAGCGGCTCTGGTTCGACAGGTAGCTGAGGCCGTTGCACTGCAGGCTGTTGGCGGCTTCGAATTTGAACTGTCCCTCGCCACCTCCCCCGACGGCTCCGCGGCTGCCGAGGGCATCTGCCTCGTCGAAGAACACGATCACACCGCCGTGCTGGAGCGACAGCTTGCGCAGCTTGCGGAACAGCCGTTTGACTTTGATGATGCCGATGCCCATGAACATCTGGATGAAGGCGCCGGGGTCGACGAAGACGAACGGCTTGCCGATCTCGCCGGCGATGGACTCTGCTATCAGCGTCTTGCCGGTGCCGGGAGGGCCCCATAGGAGGATTCCGCCTGGGATGTAGCCACCCTTCGCCTCGATCTCGTCGGGGTTCTCCAGGAAGGCGACGTTCTCCTTGACCAGGTCGAGCACGTGGTCCTGGCCCCACACCGAATCGAAGCGGGTCTCGATGTCCTCAGGAAAGACCGTGTCGATCCCACCCTTGCTGAGAAACCAGAACATCAGGACGAACTGCCCCACCATCATGCTCATGATCATGATCATGTAGACAATGATGAAGGCGTACTGGCCGATCAGGCTCGGGATGGCGATCAAGCCGTCGATCGGGTTGGAGACCCCGTCGACGATGATCATCACCCCGGTTCCGATCACCATGAAAAACAGGAAGATCTTGAACAGCCTGGCCAGGCGGAACCGCGTCCAATCGGTCATCATCGCCTGTAGCGCCCGCTCCATGCCGCCGAACACGCTGTTCGACCAGAGGTGGTTGTAGGCAGCCCATCTCTCTGAGATGTAGTAGTGGAACTGCCGGAGGACCTCGAGGCCGATCAGCACGATGAGAGTGGATCCGACGACCGTGCCGAGTGTGATCGCCACTGCCTCGCTCCAACCGGTAAACGGCGGGCTGAGCTGATAGGTCACCGCGAGGAGGAAGAACACCCCAAGGATGAGCAGGATCTTGAGTCGGTCGAAGATCGAAGCTGGGTTGCGCCGGTTCTTCTCCACCTTCACACCTTCATAAACGGTGCCTCTAGCCACAGGTCACTCCTTGATAAACGGGGCTTCTAGCCATGGGTGTTGACCAGCCATGTGTCGATGATCTTGATGATCTCTGGACCGTATGCCTGGAAGCACTCCAGGCTGCACCCGATGGCCACCTGATACAGCGTGGTCACCTCGGGATCGGTGACCGAGATCAGGTGGACGCCCACATCCAGCTCGGTGCCGGGTTCCTTGTAGATCACAGTGACCTGAACGCCCTGGTAGTTGTCTCCTAGGTCGATATCGCTCTTGGCTAACTCGCGCTGCTCCGAGGCCTGATGGTAGGGCGCTACGACCTCAGCGAGGAGGTAACGGGAAATCTGGTCGCGCACCTCGGGCGATATCCGGCGCACCACCGAGCTACCGAGCGGAAAATCTGCCTGGGAGAGCGGTGCGATCAGGTGGTCGGTGGTCGGGATGGGCGCGGCGTCGAAGACAAACCGCGACATCACCGGCATCTCGAATCCCGGTGCCTGGGCTACAAACGGCGTGGAGGCGATATCTGCGAGGTCGTCGTTCGAGTAGTACTGCCAGTCGGCTGGGAGGTCGATCCTGGTGAGCTGCCTGGCGTCGGTGATCGATTGGGTGCTCGATGCCGCGCCGGAGCAGGCGGCAACGAGTATTCCCAGCGCTGCGACGAAAACGCTGATCTTGCGCATTTCGCACCCTTCTGCTGTGCGCCAACGTAATACGAATCTGGGGTTTTGCATGTAAGAATTCCCTTAAGTTTCTATCGGTGCCCCGGGCCGGCAACTTGCGGAATCACTCAGATGGAGTTTTTCGCGAACCGCGAGCACGAAGTGGGGTAGGCGCAAGCATGCAGAGCCTGCGAGCTGACGGGCTCTGGGAACTTGCCGGTTGTGATTTAGCTCATGAGCACTCACTCCCCCAAAGGTCCCCTGTGTGCGGAATCGCCGGGCGATTTCCGGGTCTCCCCCGCTTCGCGGGAGAGACAAGAAGCCCTACTCACTCACACGCAACACCACCTTGCCGCTGGCGGTGCGATTGGTGAGGGCGGCGTAGCCGTCGGCGAACTCCGCGAGGGCGAAGACATCGCTGACGCGCGGATGGACCCGACCGGTTGCGGCAAGGTCGTAGAGCTCAGCGACCATCTCTGCCGCGGTGTTGGGCTCCTTGGTCAGCCAGTCGCCCCAGTACACCCCGACGATCGAAGCCCCTTTGAGCAGGGGAAGGTTGAGGGGGATGGCTGGGATGTCGCCGGCGGCGAAGCCGATCACCAAGTGGCGGCCGTTCCAGGCGATGGCGCGGAAGGCGGATTCGGAGAGGTCGCCGCCGACCGGGTCGAACACGACGTCGACACCACGCCCGTCGGTGACCTTTCTCACCGCACTCTTCAGCTCCTGCTCGGTGTAGTTGATGGTGTGATCGGCGCCGAGCGACGAGGCGAACGAGAGCTTTTCGTCGGTCGACGCCGCGGCAATGACGGTGGCGCCCATGATCTTGCCCAGTTCCACTGCAGCGCTGCCGACGCCACCGGCGGCGCCGAGCACCAGGAGTGCGTCACCCTCGCCGACTTGCCCTCGTTGGCTCAGGGCGTAAAACGCGGTTCCGTAGGCGACGGTGAATCCCGCAGCCTGCTCCACCGAGAGCCCGTTGGGAAAGGGGAGCACACTGGTGGCGGGCACCAGCCACTTCTCGGCGAACGAGCCGTGAGTGACCGCGGCGACCACCTGGGACCCAACCTGCAGCGTGACTCCGTCCCCTACCGCCGAGATAACACCGGTTCCCTCCATTCCTGGGGAGAACGGGAGCTCGGGTCGGACCTGATACTTGCCTTCGACGATCAAGATGTCGGGGAAATTCATGGCGGCCGCCGAGACGTCGATGACCACCTCTCCCCGGCCGGGCAAGGGGTCGGGCATTTCGCTCAGCTCGAGTTTGTCGACCGGGCCGAACTCCTTGCAGACGATGCCGCGCATCAGCGCGCCGAGTTGGTGCGCAGGAAGGCCTCGCGCAGCTCGGCGTCCTCGATGAGGGCGGCGATGTCGGCCACGGTGTCAGCGGCGGCATCACCGAATCGCTCCGCCTCCGGCCTGCCCGCCGTACCGAGCATCATCGCTGCACGGAACTGAATGCCGAGGAGGTCGAACAGCAAACCGAAACCGGCTGCCTGCTCAGCGGCTGCGTCAAAGGACTCGACGGCGCCGTCGAAGTCCTCCTGATGCATCTGCAGCAGGCCGATGGCCTGTACGAGCCGAGGCTCGAGGATCACCGCTCCTGTGTCCTGGACGTGGTGCCGGAGCTCCTCGACGAACCCAGATGCCCTCTCTATATCCCCCTCGGCCATCGCGATGTCCGCTGAAGCAAGCAGGATATCGGGCCTCGCCAGGGCCTCGGCCGCCGATCGCATCGGTGCTGCCGTCTCAAGGTGATCTTTCGCCGTCGCGATGTCAAAGGTGAACAACGCCAGGCGGGCCAGCGTCGCCAGCACGACGTGGCCAACACTCTCGCCCCCGGGGAGTTCGACATGGGTTTTGGCGAGATCGATGAGCCGGTGAACCTCGTCGTCGGCGGCCCCGTAGATGGCCATACGAACTCCTGCCATCCCGGCCGCGGCTGAAGCGATCACACCATTGGCTCCGAGCATCTCACCCAGGGCCATTGTGCGTTCCCACGCCTGTACCGACTCCTCGAGCCTGCCGAGCTGCATGGCGATGAGGGCGGTGGCGAATGTGGGAATCGGCTCGCTAAAGATCGCCCCGATTTCTCTGAGCTCACCGGCGCCCCACCTTGCGTCTTCAAGCCCCCTCTGTGGCTCGCCGAGGTTCGCCCGCGCGGTCGAACGAGTGATGCCGATGAGCTCCGCTTTGTGGAGACGATCGCCGCTTGCCTCGATGATCGGGAGTGCCTCTGCGGCCGCTTGATTCGCCTCGGCGAAGCGACCCATCAGTAACAGCGTGGAGGCATGGTGGGTCAGCCCGAAGTTCCGGGTGAAGGTCGAATCGATCTCGGTGCCGAGGTCGACGGCTTCCTCGAGATGCTCAGCGGCCGTCTCCAGGTTGCCCTGGGCGGTGTTGAGCGCGCAGTACACCGTGTGGAACTCGGCGATCCCGGCCTGGTACCCGCAAGCCTCTCCGATCTTCCTCGCCAACAGCAGATCTGCCTCTGCAGAGACGAGGTCCCCGGTGATGCTGGTGTGGGCAAGCGCCCGCTTGTTGAGTGCCGACACCTGGATTTCCTGCACGACGACATCCTCGCCGAAGGCGAGCATCTCGCCATAGGTCGCCATCGCAGTCGGGATATCGCCGCTGAAGATGTAAGCCTGGGCAAGACCCTCGTACGCCTTTGCCGCGATGTTGACGTCGTCTCCCGCGCTGAACGCCTCCAGGGCGCTCCGGTATTGGGTGATGGCGGACTGGGTGGCGAATGCGTTGAGCTCTACGTCTCCGGCGCTCACCAGGTAGGGGAAGGCAAGCGACGGTTCGCCCGCTTCGGTGAAGTGATAGGCGAGCTCGATAACGCGACTCGGGTCCCGTTCCTCGATGAGCTTTCCCACCAGCCGGTGCAGGTCGGTGCGCACCCCTTGGAGAAGGGTCGCGTAGGCGGTGTCCCTGGTCAGGGCATGTTTGAAGGAGTAGGTGCGGGCTCCCGTCCCCGGTTGGTCGACCACGATCTCGCGACGCAGCAGGTCGCGTACAACCTGATCGAGGTTGACGCCGACGTCAGTGAGCTCCTCGAGCATGTCGAAGGAGAACTCCCTGCCGATTACCGCGGCGGCCTGCACCACCTTGCGCTCTTCGGGTGGCAGGGCGTCGAGACGGGTGGCCAGCACTGCAACCAGCGTATCCGGTACGGCGAAGGTGTCGATGTCGGCGGTGGCGACGTATCGATTGCCTTCACTGATCATGATGCCAGCGTCGAGCAGGGACCGGATCACCTCTTCGACGAAGAAGGGGTTGCCCTCGGCCTTGTCGAGGATGAGGGCGCGTACCGAGTCGGTGAGGCCCTCGACCTTGAGCAGGTTGGCGACCAGCTCTGCAGAAGCCTCGCCATCGAGCGGTCGTAGTTCGATGGCGGTGTAGCGATGCGCGAAATCCCTGGCGGCCGCCTCATGGACCTGCCAGGAGGGCTCGTCGCGGCGGGGGCGGAACTGCAGCAACAGCATCAGCGGAACCTGATCGGTGAGTGGGAGCAGTGCTTGGGTCAGCTCGATCGAAGTCAGGTCCGCCCAGTGCAGATCCTCCAGCACCAGCACGGTGGGACGGTTG
>JACZST010000058.1:0-3404 GCA_022574065.1 Acidobacteriota bacterium | reverse complement strand
AGGTAGGAGGCAACGGCGGTGAATGTCCGCTCGCGCAACACCGGCAGCGCCAGGTACTCGAGGAGATCGGCGTCTTTCCCGACGACGTCGACGCCGAGCAAGGAGGCGAGGTACACGGCGTGGGGCCCGGCGTCGGCTCCGAGTACTTCGGAGACCTTCTCCCGGATTGTTCGGTAGCGATCGGAGGGGGCAATGTCGTCGAGCTCGAAACACCCCGCCAGAACGTCGATGAATTGCCCGTACGGGGTGGCAACGTCGTACGAAAACGATCGGCCTTCCAGCCACCGCACGTCCTCGCCGACCTCGGTGCGCAGCTCTGCAGCAAGGCGCGATTTGCCCAGGCCGGCCTCTCCCATGATCGACACGATCCGGCCCCGCCCAGACAACAGATCGTCCACAGCGGCGAGCGCCGATGCCCGCTCGGCGTCGCGCCCCACCATGGGTGATTCCAGCCCTTCGATTCCGCGCTGGCTACCCCGCTCCCTCTTTGCCCCGACGACTCGATAGGCGGCAATCGGATCGGTCTTGCCTTTGAGCTCGATCATTCCAAGCGACTCGAAGTCGAACACCGGCTCCACCAGTCGATGGGTGGCCTCTGCCACCCGAATCGTGTCGGGATCGGCAGTCTGCTCCATACGTGCTGCCACGTTGGCGGCGTCGCCGAGCGCGGCGTACTCGCCGTACAGGTCGGAACCGATATCACCAACGACCACGAGGCCGGTATTGATGCCGATCCGCACCCCGAAGTCGACCCCGTGCTCATCGTGGACCTGCAATGCCAACGCGTTTGAGGCTTCGAGGATGTCGAGGGCGGCGAGTACCGCACCTACCGGCTCGATCCGAAGGTAGCATCGTTCGTCGAGGAGAACGGCTATCTCGAAACGAACGAGACCGTCGGAAGGATCGACATCGATACTGATGATCCGGGACCGCCCTACGAAATCACGGCCAACGAGGTGTCTGCCGAGGTGGTTCACGGGGGGATCGTTATCGAACTCGCGGACGCTCCGTTTAGGATCCGTGACCTCGTTGAGGAGGGGATCGACCGACACCGAATGGGGCTCGACACCATTCCCGACGCGCTTTCGGATCTCGTCTCCTCCTACGACTACGTTCGCGTGGATGACTGGTTCTACGAGCCAGTGATCGAGGGGACCGGCCCGAAACACCTCCCCGTCGAGCTCGGGGCGGCGCTCCTCGACGACTCGATTCGTCCGTTCGATCCGGCCCGGATCGAACTCTCGATCACGAACACCGGCAAAGGGAAGATCGGTGTGTTCAGCGGCGCGCCCGGCCCGTTCGGAATCCTCCGCGCCGAATCGGAAGACGGCCGACTGACGCTCTGGAGTGACGCTTACGCCGAGAGCGATCACGTCCACACGACCGGCAGAAGCGTCAGCGGGGCCAACGACATCGGTATCGTCACCGAACTCGATCCCGGCGAAATCCGGACGGCGGTGTACGAGATCGGACGCTGGGGACTCGCGCCGGGAACGTACCTCGTCGATGATTCGGTGGGTATCGAGCGGTACGTGACCGACGAGGACGGGGAGTCGGCAGTCGAGAGCAGGACGTTCCCGTACGAACTACGCATCGAAATCGGCTGAGAGCGGCTCTGAACAACATCGCAGATGGCTACTCCATCGAGTCGGCGCGTCGAGTCGCTGCCTCGAATCGCCGCGCTGATTAAAACGGTGGTGTCTTGACTGCGGTCGCACCAGTTATACTACCTCACCGTCAAGATCGAACTAGATGGTCCGGGACTCGTTCGCCGAGGAGACCGAACCCGAGGTCGAAACCGTCCTCGAGGCGCTCCGTGATGAGGACTGCCGGACGATTATCCGACACTTAGAGGGACCGATGACCGCAAGCGACGTATCCGAACACTGTGATATCCCGCTTTCGACAACGTATCGAAAGCTCGATACGATGGCCGATGCAACGCTGTTAGAGGAGCTAACCGAGATCCGAACTGACGGCCGCCATACGACGCGGTATCGACTCGACTTCGACGAGGTGTTGCTCGCGGTCGAGGACGATCGAACGCTCGATATGCGTATTTCTCGACCCGCGCGAAGCGCCGACGAACGCTTGGAGTACCTCTGGTCCGAAGTCCGGAAGGGGATTTAAATGGTTCATACCACCGCCCCCGAATGGGTTACTATCGGACTGATCGTCGTCAAAACCCTCGTCGCGGTGATGGGCGGAGCCGTCAGCTACTTCGCGTACAAGGCGTATCGGCGCACCCGTAGTCGTTCCCTCGGCCTGCTTGCGGCCGGCTTCGCGCTCGTAACGCTCGGGGCGATCCTCGGCGGTACTGCGTACGAACTGCTCGGCGTCTCGCTGGGACTCGGCGTGCTCATCGAGGGGCTGTTCGTGCTCACGGGCTTTTCGTTGATCGCCTACTCGTTGAAAGCCGAATGAGCTACGCTTCGGTCGTGCCGGCGGCCGATTCGTCGTTCCGGCTGCGCGTAAACAGGAAGACTGCGAAGGCGACCGGCGACAGCAGCGCGAGCAGGACGCTAACGGCGACCAGAATCAGTGCGATCTCCATACTCCCCCCGTCGAGTGCGGTCGGTCCATACCCGTGTGTGGATCAATCACGACTATAAGCCTGCTGCCTTACTGTCGGCCGTAAGTCACTCGTGACTCTCGCCGCTCCGGGGTCGCGAGAACTCCGACACGGATACCTCCTCTAGTAGTCGTTGAAACTGTTCTCCCACCGGTTGCACGCAGCGGCCAGGTGCGTGTTGCGTTTCACCGACTACTACAGCCCGAGATCGAGTGCGCGATTCGCCCCGAGCGCACAGACGACGATCGAGAGCAGAACGAGAAACAGCGAGAACGCGACGCCCCACGAGGAGAGCGCGGCGATGGTGCCGACCACGGCGCTGCCGGTCGCACTCGCCATCATGTAGGTCGTCCGCACCAACCCAAAACCTGCTCCGCGCTCTTCGGGGGAGAGATGGTCCATGAATCGTGGCAGGACCGCTGCACCCCAGCTCATGGCGGTCCCGATGAGGAGGATCGCGACCCCGACCGCGAACAGCCCGGAGCCGAGGATCAAGAGGGCGTAGCCCGCGATCCCGAGGAGCGCACACGCTGTTGCAATGCGATCGCGACCGAGTCGATCGGAGAGCGAACCGATCGCGGGTTGGGTGATCCCGTGGACAACGAAGTACGCCGAAAACAGCGCGCTGGCGAGGCCGACCGAGTAGCCGTGATGGGCGATCAGGAACGCCGGGAGAAACGAGGCGGTCGCCTGCCAGACGAACTCACAGCAGATCGCGAGCAGCGCCGTAAACGTGATCTGCGGGCGTGTAAGAAGTCGTTTGACCGGACCGAGTGCGACCCGTTCGCGCATGGGCTGGTTCGGACGAGCGGGTTCGGTTTCGCGCACCTTC
>JACZST010000057.1 GCA_022574065.1 Acidobacteriota bacterium | reverse complement strand
ATTCCGTGGAGTCGAGATCAAGACCACGGGTGACGGATTCTTGGCGACGTTCGACGCCCCTGCCCGAGCCATCCGATGTGCGCTTTCGATCACTGAATCCGTACGACCACTCGGACTCGAGGTGCGAGCCGGGCTACATACCGGAGAAATCCATCTGGTCAATGGCGATGTAGAGGGTATCTCCGTGCACATTGCATCTCGGGTTGCTGATATCGCCAAGGCGCGAGAGGTGGTCGTGTCACGGACCGTGAAAGACCTCGTTGCCGGATCCGGTATCACTCTCGAGGCGTACGGCACGTACACGCTCAAAGGCGTACCGGACAAGTGGCAGCTCTTTCGGGCAAGCGTCTAACAGACGAAGGGTCGCTCACGAACTGACCCGCCCGTTTCCTCTGTCCTGGAGTGACGACGGTCACGTCTAGGAGCGCGCACCGAAAGGTGACCGGTCGTCTCGACACACTGGAGTGGCGCCTGGTTTTTCCGCCCGCTCTTGGCAACGGCCGGCTCGGGCACGGCGACAGGGACCAGATCGCGCCCTCAGCCTCTCAGCTAGCTAACTGGCGTCCGACGCGGTTCGGCTCTCGCGGCGCCGGGTCTTGACGATGTCCATGCCCTTCGTCTCCGGCAGCTGCAGCGTGAGGAACACCGCGGCAATCACGCCGCTGCCGAGGATGGCGATCGTTGTTGGCAGGCCGACCCGGTCGATGAGCACGCCCGCGATCACAAACCCGGTGATGCTCCCCACAATGGCGACATTAGTGACCCAGCCTGCGGCGGTGGCTCGCACCCTGGTCGGAAACAGCTCGGCCCGCATCGCACCGAGGGCGGGGGTCAGCATGGTGGCGCCGAACGTCGCCAGGAACACCGAGGCGGCAAGGAACCAGCCGCTGTCGAGCAAATAGAAACCGAGGCCGCCGACCAGACCGATGGTGATCGCGGCGACAGTCGTTGGTCGCCTCCCGATTCGGTCTGCGGCTCGCCCCCCAACAAGCAAACCGACCGTGCCGAGTCCGCTGGCGATGATCAGAAGGAACCTGGCGGCTCCGGCCTGCCATTGCAGATCGTTGATCAAACGTTCCAGGACGAAGTCGAAAGCGGGCGAGGCAAAGGCGGCGATAAAGAAAGACACGCCGGCCAGCGGCCAGAAATGTTTGCCCAGCCCCATGCGCAGGGCGCTCACGAATGAGATCGCAGGACCTGCTCGGAACGCCCGGCTCTCTGGCAGGAACCGAAGCAGCAAAGGGATCGCCAACAGGCTCAACCCGGCGAGGGCAAACAGGATCCGCCACCCTTCATCGGCGCGCTCAGCCAGGGGGAGGAGGAGGAGACCCGTGCCCACGCCGAGCGAGCCGGCCAACCCGTACAGCCCCATCCCATAGCCGCGCAATCCAGGGGTCAACTCCTCCGCCAGCAACACCAATCCCAGCCCGGCGACAGCGACGACGCCGATCCGGACTCCCGACTGGGCGACGATGTAGACGGCGGGAATGGGTACGAATGCGGTGAGCAAGCTGCCGGCTGCCAGCAATGTATAGGCACCCATCAGCGGGAGCTTTCTCCCGGCCCGGTCGGCGACGATCGAGAACCCGACTCCGAGGAGCGAGGCGGCGCGTACTCCGGCGAATACCAGAGCCATCGTGCCCTCGGTCAGACCGAGGGATAGCCTGGCAAAAGGGAGGGTGTGGGCCATCTGCGCGCCGGCGTAACCGGCGACGAAAGCAACGATTCCGAGTAGGAACACAATTCGCCGGTCGCTGACGGTGAACGTTTCAGTCGGGCTGAGGAACTTGGGTAATGCCATGCGCGAGCCGAAGAGGGGGTGGAGGAACGACGGGAGCCTACCGTCGTCGGGAACATCGGCGCCGTCTCTACCGTTGATCTCCACGGTCCCCACGGGAGGATCTGTGACTGAAGTCTCACTCATTGCCGCCGCGCTGGCTGGAGCGGCTTCGTTCCTGTCGCCTTGCGTACTGCCGTTGCTGCCCGGATATATCTCGCTGATGTCCGGCTACTCCCTCCAAGAGTTGTCGACCGGCGAGGTTTCGATGCGGAGGGTGGTGGGAATGACGGGGCTATTCGTATTCGGGTTCAGCGCCGTATTCGTTGCCCTTGGGGCCACCGCTACCTCGCTGTCGGCGTTCCTGAATCAGCAGATCTTCACCCTGGTCGCCGGTTGGGTGATCATCGGCATGGGCCTGTTCATTGCCGTCACCGCCGTGTGGTCTCCATCGCTGCTATTGCCGATCATGAGAGAACGGCGCGTCGAAGCGCACGGTGCGCAGACGCTCGGCTACTTCGGCCCCCCCGTAATGGGAGCGGCCTTTGCCTTCGGTTGGACTCCGTGCATCGGGCCCTTCCTCGCCTCGGCGCTCGCCCTGGGAGCGGCCACGGCGACGGTCACGGAGGGCATGACAGTGCTTCTCTTCTACTCGCTTGGCCTCGGAATCCCGTTCCTGCTGACATCGCTGCTGCTGGCCAAGGCCTTCTCAGCGTTTGACTGGATCAAGCGATACCTGACGCCGATCACCGTCTTCTCTGGACTGCTGCTTGTGGGGTTCGGCGTGGTGATGGTGACCGGTCGCCTTGGCCAGCTGTCCAATTTCTTCTTCGAGCTGCTCGACAGCCTCGGCCTCGACAGCCTGACGACTTCGTAGAGTCGCAACTGGGAACTGGTCACTGTTCGCTAGTCTCGCTCGATGGGGTTTTCCTTGACCGAGAGTGATTTTCTCGATCTGGCCTCCGACTTTTCGGTGGTCCCGGTCGCGCTCGAGGTACTCGCCGACAGGGACACGCCGGTCTCCGTGTTCGAGAAGCTGGTCGGTGACGGCGCCGGTTTCTTGCTGGAGTCGGTGGAGAAAGGGGAGCGCTGGGCGCGCTGGTCATTCGTGGGGTGGGATGCGGCGTTCACGCTGATCGCCGGCGATGGTGTGACCCGCGTGGAGGGCGCCGATTTGAACCTCGTCGATGGCGATCCGTTTGCGGTGCTCGACGACCTGATGCAGCGCTTCAGCGCCCCGGACGGGGCCGCTGCCGGCCTGGGTCCTGCGCCTCCACCACTGCACGGTGGTGCGGTCGGCTATCTCGCATACGACATGGCGCGTTACGTCGAGGATCTGCCACACGCACCGAGAGACGACCGGTCATTGCCCGAGATGGTATGGCAGTTCACCGGAGGGATGGCCGCCATCGACTCGTTGCGAGACTCGGTGATTCTCATCCGCAATGTGTTCGTCGGTGACGACCCCCGACAGCAGTACCGCGCGGCCGTCGCCGCGTTGGCCGCAGACGCCGACCGGCTGTCTTCGACGCCGGTCCCGGGTGCCGTGCTTCGTCCTGCGTTCGACCCACCAGCCGAGGCCGAAGCCAACGTGGACCAGGCCGAGTTCGAGGCAGCGGTACGGACCGCGATCGATTACATCAACGCCGGCGACGCGTACCAGATCGTGCCCTCTGTCAGGTTTACGGTGGAATTCAACGGCGACGCCTTCGCCGTATATCGCGCTCTTCGGCTGGTCAACCCCTCACCCTTCATGTACTTCTTCCGTCACGGGACGATGTCGATCGCCGGATCCTCACCGGAGCTGATGACGCGGGTGCGCGACGGTGTGGTGTACAGCAGGCCGATTGCCGGGACCCGGCCGCGAAGCATCGACCCCGAGGAGGATCGCCGGTTGGAGGCCGAGCTGCTCTCCGACGACAAGGAGCTGGCGGAACATGTGATGCTGGTGGATCTGGCCCGCAACGATCTCGGCAGGGTGTGTGAATACGGGACGGTGCGCGTCGATGAGCTGATGGTTATCGAGCGGTACTCGCACGTCATGCACATCGTTTCGGGCGTGTCGGGTCGGCTGAGGGAGGGCCTTGGTGCCGTTGACGTGCTCAGGGCGACCTTTCCGCACGGCACGGTCAGCGGGGCCCCGAAGGTGCGGGCGATGGAGATCGTCGATGAGCTGGAGACGACGCGGCGTGGCCCGTATGCCGGCGCCATCGGCTACCTCGACTTCTCAGGGAACGTCGACACGGCAATCGGTCTGCGCACGATGATCGCAGACGGCAGGCACGCCTGGGTACAAGCCGGCGCAGGCATCGTCGCAGACAGCGACCCGGCTTCGGAATATCGCGAATGCGTAGCCAAGGCAACGGCGGTGCTGACGGCAATTGCCGCCGCTCCGGATCTGTGATCACAAGGTGAAGCGTGGCGCACTGCTCCTCGTCCTGCTGGTCGCCGCGTTGATTGCAGGATGCAGCGACCGGTTGGAAGGGAAACATGGCGAGGAGCTGTATCGCGTCGGCTGCGCTCAGTGCCACGGGGCCGATCTCACCGGCGGGCTGGGCCCACCGATCGATGCCGGCTCCAACGCCGATATCGGCCTGTCGGACGAACAGGTGGTCGATGTCATCAGGGTAGGGCCGGGAGCGATGCCCGGCTTCGACCGTCGTCTCACCGAGGAGCAGATCGAAAGCCTCGTGGTGTATCTGCGGGTGAGACATGGCCGGTAGTACGTACTACGGAGTACGGACTCCGGACCACTGAGTACTGTTCCCCCATGCTGAGACAGATCCTTGCCGACGCTGAGCGTCGCGCCGACACGGCTCGCCCGCGGACCGCTGAGTTCCGGGCGAAGGCTGCTTCGGCGCCTCCGGCCAGGGGTTTTGGGAAAGCGGTGAGCGGCGGCAAGCTCATCGCCGAGATCAAGCGCCGGTCGCCGTCGCGTGGGGCGCTGGCACCCGGCCTCGACGCCGCCGCCCACGCAAAGCGATACCAGGCGGCGGGCGCGGCCGCGGTGAGCGTCCTCACCGAACCCACCCATTTCGACGGCTCCCTGGCCGATCTGGTGGCGGTTCGGTCGGCGATCGACCTCCCTGTCCTGCGCAAGGACTTCCTCCTCGATCCGGCCCAGATCTGGGAATCTAAATCGGCCGGAGCGGACGCTGTCCTGCTGATCGTCTCCATCCTCGGTGCGGAGGGGCTGGCCACGATGCTGGAAGAGGCCGCCGAAGCCGGTGTCGATGCCCTCGTTGAGGTGCACGACACCAAGGAAGCGAAGCTCGCCCTCGGAGCCGGTGCCGGGATCGTCGGGGTCAACAACCGCGATCTCGTCTCATTCACTACGGATCTGGCAGTTGCCGAGTCGGTGGCGCCGATGATTCAGCACCCCGGTGTGGTGACGGTCGCAGAGAGCGGAGTATCCGATCCGGAGAGCGCCGGACGGATGTGGGCGGCGGGCTACGACGCGATCCTCGTCGGTGAAGCGCTGGTGACGGCGGCCGACCCTGGGGCGCTGTTGCAAACGCTGGTCGCACCATGATCTGGGTCAAGGTTTGCGGCCTGCGCCAAGAGCGCGACGTGGAGGCGGCCGTGGAAGCGGGGACCGACGCTGTCGGGTTCGTCCTCGCAGAAGGCTCCCCCCGGCAGGTTTCGGTCGATCGCGCCGCCTCACTCATGGATGGTGTGCCCGCGCTGCGGATCCTGATCACCTCCAACATGGAGCCGGGTGAGATCGCCGCTGCCATGGCAGCGACAGGGGCGGACGGGATCCAGGCTCACGGTCGTCATGCCGGCCCGGCAGGCGCGGCAGGTGTTGCCTCCGGATGGTTCGTGCTGCGCCCGGTGGCGATGAAGGTCGACCCGCCGGAACCCGAGCCGGCCACCCTGCCTGAGGGGCAGATTCCACTCCTCGACTCGAGCTCGGGGTCGAGCCTCGGTGGTACCGGAGTCCCCTTCGACTGGGCGATGGCGGCTGCCGTCGACCGGCCGTTCGTGCTCGCCGGCGGCCTGAGCTCCGACAATGTCAAGCAGGCGATCGATCAGGTCGGTCCTTGGGGCGTCGACGCATCGAGCGGGCTGGAGTCGTCGCCGGGGATCAAGGACCCGCGTAGGGTCGCCGCCTTCGTCGAGGAGGCCAGGCAGGCATGACTCCCGACGAGCGCGGTCGGTTCGGCGAGTACGGTGGCCGCTTCGCACCGGAGACGCTGCTGTCGGCCCTCGATGAACTGGAAGCGGCGTTTGCCGAGGCCTGGGAGGACGACGCGTTCCGCGCCGAGCTCGACGCGCTGTTGGCTACCTACGTCGGGCGTCCGACGCCGGTGTACCACGCCACCCGTCTCTCCGAGCAACTCGGCGTCGACCTTTGGCTGAAACGGGAAGACCTCGCCCACACCGGCGCCCACAAGATCAACAACACCGTCGGCCAAGCGCTGTTGACCCGCCGCATGGGGAAGCCGAGGGTGATCGCCGAAACCGGCGCCGGCCAGCATGGGGTGGCGACGGCCACCGCATCTGCGTTGTTGGGGCTCGACTGCGTCGTCTATATGGGCGCCAAGGACATGGAGCGACAGGCATTGAATGTCTATCGCATGGAGCTGCTCGGAGCCGAGGTGGTGCCTGTCGACGTCGGCGCGGCGACGCTCAAGGAAGCCGTCTCGGAGGCGCTGCGGGACTGGGTGGCCTCGGTGGATTCCACCCACTACATCATCGGCTCGGTGGTGGGCCCGCACCCCTTCCCGTGGATGGTCCGCGAGTTCCAGCGCGTTATCGGTGAGGAGATGCGAACCCAGTTGAAACGACCCGACGTGGTCGTCGCCTGTGTGGGTGGCGGTTCCAACAGCATTGGGGCATTCAGTGCCTACATCGGGGATCCCGACGTTCGGCTCGTGGGGGTCGAGGCCGGTGGCTATGGCATCGCCACCGGCAAACACGGGGCTTCACTTTCCGCAGGGTCCCCCGGTGTGCTTCACGGGTCGTATACGTACTTGCTCCAAGACGAAGGTGGCCAGATTCTCGAGGCGCATTCGGTGAGTGCCGGCCTCGACTACCCGGGCGTCGGGCCCGAGCACGCGTTCCTGCGCGATGCGGGCGTCGTTGACTACGAGTCGGTGACCGACGAGCAGGCGATTGCCGCCCTCCATCTGTTGTCGCGCACAGAAGGGATCATCCCGGCACTCGAGCCGGCCCACGCCCTGGCATGGGTGGTCGACAACGCCGATGCGCTGCGCGGCAAGACGATTGCCATGGTTCTCTCCGGGCGCGGCGACAAGGACGTGCAAGAGGTGGCCGGGCGCGATGGCTGATTCCGGAACCGAGCGGATACGGTCGATGTTTGCCGCTGCCGCCGAACAGGGACGTGCAGCATTGCTCCCGTTCATGACCGCCGGCATCCCGGACCCGGAGTCGTCGCTGGCGATGTTCCAGGCGATGACGGCAGCCGACGGATTCGAGGTTGGGATCCCCTACGCCGACCCGCTCATGGACGGACCGGTTATTGCGTCGGCGGGTCGTCGCGCCATCGACCTGGGGATGACGATCGACGCCGGCCTCGAGCTCGTCCATCAGGTTGCCGCAACCACCGGCAAACCGGTCATCGTCATGACCTACGCCAATCCGGTTCTGCAGTACGGCATCGACCGCTTCGTAGATGCGATAGCGGCAGGTGGTGCGGTGGGAATGATCATTGCCGACCTGCCCGTCGAGGAGGCAGCACCATTTCTCGAAGGCGGACGGCGACGCGACGTTGGAATGGCGCTGTTCGTCGCCCCGACAACGACCGATGAGCGGCTCGAACGGATCGTGGCTGCACAACCTGCCTTTCTCTACGGTGTGGCCAGGCTCGGGGTTACCGGGGAGCAGAGCGAGCTGGCGGCAACCGCGAGTGAGCTCGCACAGCGGGTGCGAGCCGTCACCGATCTTCCGCTCGTGCTCGGCGTCGGCATCTCGACGCCTTATCAGGCCGTGGAAGCCGGTGCGGTCGCCGACGGCGTGATCGTCGGCAGCGCCCTGGTCCGGCGGGTGCTCGAAGCTGAAGATGCGGAGCAGGCGGCCGAGGCGCTCGGGGCGGCGGTGGACGAGCTCGCCGCCGCGATGAGAGGTTCTGAATCTTGACCGATCAACCTGACCTGTCGACTCTCGCTGCGCTGGGGTCATTTTGGTGGTGCCCCAATCGAACTAGTGACCGGATCGACCGAGATACCCGCTGCCAAGGAGCGTGGCGAGGGTTCCCGTAGCGGGAGTGGGATTCGAACCAGTGAATACGCGCCGCTCGGAGAGCGGCACCAGGGAGTTGAGCTTCGGGCACGGGCAGTGGTCGAAGCCAGGACGACCTCCCCGTATCCGCTGCTATCACTGGGGATCTGGACGCCCGACGGCGAGGCGGGATTTCGTACCGGGAGTGGGATTCGAACCCACACGGGCTTGCGCCCAGCGGATTTTGAGTCCGCCGCGTCTTCCATTCCGCCATCCCGGCCTGGGTATCCTGGGCTTGCGCCCATAGCCTGCTTGAGTCCGCCGCGTCTTCCATTCCGCCATGCCGGCCTGGTCGCGAGACATGGTATTCGCTCGTGAACTGGTACCGCTCCTGGGATCGTCGCGGTAGGGTGGCCGAAGCGGCGGTTGGGGTGATCCGTTGCCAGGAGGTGGGAGTCGATGCATCGAGAACGCGGTGCTGTGATGGTCGAGATGGCCGTCGTGATGCCGATTTTCGTTCTGCTCATTTTCGGGATGCTCGAATTCGGGCTCGCTTTCAAGGACAAGCTGGCGATGACGCATGCGGTGACGCGGGCCTCCCGCGACGCCGCGGTGTTTGGCAATGAGGACATCGCCGATATCGAGATTCTCCGGGCCTTCGAGGATGGCCTGGTCGGGGCCGCCAGCATCGATTCGGTGGTGCACGTCGATATCTTCAAGGCCGACAGCGACGGGTCCCCCATGGTATGGGACCGGTACCTACCAGACGCCGACGGCGTGCCCTGTGATTGGGATCCCTGCCCCGACCCGGCGATCGTGGGTTCCGTTGTGTACGGCAACCCCGCCGATTACCCGCCGTGCATCAGGGATACGGCGTTCGACCCGACCGATGGTTTGGACACCATCGGGATCCAGGTGGAGTACACCCACACCTGGGTCACGGGGGTGCTCGGTTTCTCCACCTCTACCTGGCACGAGACAACCCGGGCGAGGATCGAGCCGACCCGGTTCGGTGGGGAGAACCCGTCATGCTGATCGCAGGCGCGGATCACCATGGATAGCCACGGCGTCACCAGGCTCGGCACTTTCCGCGGCGGGGACCGCGGTGCGGTGGCGGTGGAGATGGCCATCGTGGTGCCGGTGCTGGTCCTGCTGGCGTTCGGGATGCTCGAATTCGGTTTGGCGTTCACCAACAAGCTCGCCATGTCACATGCGGTGAACCAGGCGACCCGGCACGCCACCGTGCTGGGCACCGATGACTATGCCGACATCGAGATCCTCGATGCGCTGGATGCCGGCCTCTCCGGAAACGTGGGGGCGATCCTGCATGTCGATATCTTCAAGGCCAATGCCAGCGGAACCCCGTTGGTGTGGGACCGATATGAGCCCGATGGCACGGCCTGCGGATGGGATCCCTGCCCAGACCCGACGATCGTGGGTTCCGTTGTGTACGGCAACCCCGCCGATTACGAGCCGTGTTCGCGCGACATCAAGATCGGCGATGGCAAGGTGGACACGATCGGTGT